>DHFP01000095.1 GCA_002402315.1 Clostridiales bacterium UBA4821 | reverse complement strand
TCTATAGGTACATCTAAAACAGGCCAACTTTTAACCGGGCTGCACTATTTACTTGAATATCTATTTTCCCAAATAACCTATTTGTCTCGTTTACAAGGTTTTTAATACTTTCTTCCTTTGACACATCAGTTTTTATAAATGTTGCTTCTCCACCTGAGTCATTAATAGATTTTGCAACAGCATAACCTGATTTGGAAATATCCGCTATAACTACCTTCGCACCAAGCCATGCAAGATCACGTGCAGTAGCTTCACCTATTCCGCGTGCTGCAGCTTCTCCTTTAAGCATGTCTTTCTTCATACCCATCCGCATTAGAAGTTCCATATTGCCTAATCCTCCTAAATTTTATTTTCATACCTGTAATTAACCAGATCTTTCTACCAAACATGCAAATAACAAAACCCCTGTTTGCCCTGAATGTATGTTTATGACGCACTCTGAATTCTCGAAATTTTTACTAAGTAATCATTGTTCAATGAATATTATTCTACAAAGAATATTANNTCTACAAAGAATATTATTCTACAAAAATTACAATTTTCCTGTATAAACACATATTTTTATTAACTGCAAATTTTAAAGAATTGATTGGTTTAACAATAAATTTTGTAAATTCAGGTAACATCGTTGATTTTGATGCTTTGTAATTCTTGAAATATTTTATTTATATTGTTATCCTTTTCAAGATTAGGTGAAAAGAGTTTTGCCTGATTGAAATGATGTTTCCGCATTTTCCCCGAATGAAAACCCCCGATCCTATCTCTTTTGTCATTTCCCACATAAAAACAGTCCGACTATTCTCGTCAAAATAAATGGGGCAGCCTCATAATTTATTTTCTTCTGTCCCGTGCTCCAGCCTGCATCGATAAATTCACAGCTTATTGCCAAGTCTGTACGTTGTTCTTTTATGCACGTTATTCCCATTTCACTAAGTTTTGATGATACTTCAGAAATTATTGTTTCTTTATTCATACCTGATTTTCACCACCCTTTTTAAATTCTTGTACATTATCTAATATTCCGTTATGTCAAAATTTTTGACTTTTATTTCTGAAAAAAGTTAAAGTACTATTTTTTTAGAATTGCTTCACCAAAAGTCATATTTGTTGCTCCCATGCGTTTTGCTTCCGTCTTGGCTCGTTCAACAGCTTTTGGGCTTAAATCTGTTGCATGTATATTATACCCTAGCAATGCAAGCCCAATTGCCTGAGTTCCGATACCACATGAGCAATCTAACAAAGTTAAATTTTGCCGATGTGCATTTTTATTCTTCTGAATAATTCTATCTAGAGTATTCGAATGCCATCTGACTGAACTATCCCAGTCTTTAAATATGAGGTGATAGTCATTTGATAATTGATTATAAAACTCTAACACTGATTCACTCATAAAGCTCACCCCGATTAAACTTTTTATTCTTTATAATACCATATATTACTAAAATGCATCAAGAAATACTACTATTCCTTTTATGCTTCTTTATTGCATTTTATATCTCCCGGATACAATCCGTGTACATTTTAACATTATGTTAACTAATTAACACTACAGCCCCAAAGGCTGTAACCCTTGCGGCTATAGTGGTGCGGGAACCCGGAATCGAACCGTTTTATTATTGTCCTCAAAAAGCTTGCATCCGTAATCTTTTATCGTAAATAATTACATAAGCAACAACACTGCTTTATATTACCTTGGTTTTCTTGGTGTGGGTCTTCCTTGTAAGGTCCTTCCCTTCTGGGATTTTCTTTGATTAGATTTTCCTTTGTAAGATGACGGCTTACCAAATCCAGTATTTCTCTCAGGTTTTTTGACTGAATTTCTATCTGAGTTTCTACTGCCATTACTTGAACTTCGGATTCTCGGTTTTTTCCCCTCTTGATTCTCCGGTCTTCTGACTCTCTCTACACTTTCTTTTCTTGCAGGTAATTCTTCTTTATTAATCCTACGCTTTTCTATTCTGAATTGTATTCCTTTTTCAATCAACTCTAATAACTCACCATTCTGGGACGTGACAAAAGTAACTGCTTTGCCGGTCTGTCCGGCTCTTCCAGTACGACCGATGCGATGAATGTAGCTTTCGGCATCTTCTGGAATATCATAATTAAATATATGAGTAATGCCTTCAATGTCTAGCCCTCTTGCTGCAACATCGGTAGCAACAAGAAATTGTATTTTTGCATTTCTAAATGACTGCATGACCTTTTCTCGTTTGGCTTGAGTAATATCGCCATGTAGTTCCTCTGTATTAAAACCTCTCTCTTGCAAATCTTGATTCAGAGCACTTGCACGACGTTTTGTTCGGCAAAAAATGATAGCCATAAAAGGATTATCCTCTTCAATAATCTTTACAAGCGCATCTTGTTTAGCTCTATCTGTGGTTAGAATAACAAGTTGTTTAATTTCATCTAGCGTAATATTTCTATTTTGGATATGAACTTGAGCAGGATCTTTTAAATATCGAGAAGCCAATACTCTGATTCCTTTGGATATAGTTGCAGAAAAGAGCATCGTTTGATGTACAGAGGATGTCTGACGTATGATCATCTCAATATCTTTAGAAAATCCCATATCCAACATTTGATCTGCTTCATCCAGTACCAGCATTTTTATTTTCTTAAGATCAACACTTTTTCGTCTAAGATGATCCAATAGACGCCCAGGCGTTCCAATCACAATATGAATGACACCTTTTAGCTTTTTAATCTGTCTCTCTACATCTTGACCACCATAAGCCGCTAATATTTTAATCTCGTTGCCCAAGATAAGTTTTTTGACTTCCGCAGTAATCTGAATTGCAAGTTCTCTTGTCGGCGTGATAATTAGTGCTTGTACAAAATGGTCCTCTACGTTAATCCGCTGCATTATTGGCAGTAAAAACGCAAGCGTTTTTCCAGTACCTGTTTGTGCCTGTGCGATAATATCTCTTCCCGCCATTAACTCAGGTATAGACTTTTCTTGAACCGGTGTCGGTTCGGTGATGCCATTTTGTTTTAAAATATTGGTTAATTCTTGGTTAACACCAAGAGAAGAAAATTTTATATTCATAAATATTACCTTTCTTGTTTTTATGTTATCATATCATATATTGTACACTTATAGAAATTATTATGAGTAATTGAAATGCTCTACAGTTAGGATAAACCTCTATCAACTAATCTTAATACTGAACCATCTGCTTTTAACTTTTAGCACATGGGAGCAATTCAGTGCTTATCTTGCCCCTCTCCGAGAACGGCAACAAAAAATCAGGGTAGAAATTTGCCCTGATCATGTCAAATTCGGGAAATTCGAGGACGGTTCGAAACCACTGTGTTTGTAAAGTAAAAGACCGTCCCCAACTTTATATGGTCAGCACATCCTCCTATATTATGCGAAAAGGCAGGACAAAATAATCCGCTCTATTTTTCAATTGCCAACTTCCGTATAAAGCTTTAAACATTATAGACATTGAACTAAACTG
>DHFP01000096.1 GCA_002402315.1 Clostridiales bacterium UBA4821 | reverse complement strand
GATTAGAGTTCGCGCCCACCGACAGTGTGGCCAGGGTAAGGTTTTAACCGGGGTTACAGCTACCCCCATGATTTTAGGCGCCATGATTTTGGGTATTGACATGCGTAGATGAGTTTGATATAATTCAATAAAAAGAGGAGAGGAGAAATGGCAAACTTTGAACTACCCACAATCCAAGCAGGTACAAACGGCATAGCTTGTGCGATTTGCTTAGGATGTATAGCATGTTTGGGTTGCATGAATTGCACCGTTGAATACCCAGCGGGGACAGCTACTCAATGGCAGTGGGTTGCTATTGTGGGTGCAGGAGCATTTGTTCCCGTTCCGTAACCAATAAACGTAAAAGTAATAATCCCCATGATGTTCATCATGGGGATTATTATGTAAAACGACAAAGGTATTTCCATGTATTACACTTTATTTACTAAAGATACATCTATACATTTGATGCCTACCGGGTGCAAGTTATTTAAAAATATTCCAGCAACAACAGGCCAGTATTGGCGTCAACAAGTATGGGACCTTAATAATACAGGCAAAGAAATAGTGTTGTGCTGCCTTAATGGCGCAACTCTTGGTGATATCAAAACCTCTCTTTTTTATAAGACGTCAAACACATGCAATAGTGAAAGCACTATTATAATTGAAAACTTTTGCAACGATTTAGTTGATAAAGGTATTTTAATAAAAGCTTTTAAACGTGTTAATAGTGCCTCTAAAATAAAGATAACCGGTAGCAATGAATATTTTTATCCTCAACACATGATGATCGAGTTAACTTCCCGTTGCAACTTAAAGTGCATTCATTGCTACAGAGAGAGCGAGCCAACAAAAGATGACGAATTACCTTTAGAAATATTAATTTCCTCACTTGACGAATTGAAAAATATTGGTGTAAATATTGTTGAATTGACAGGTGGCGAACCCTTGATGTATTATAAAGCAAAAGAAATACTTTTACATTGTCTTAAAACTTTTGAAGGTGTTGCATTGATAACAAATGGCACATTGATAGGCGAAGATATTTTGGGTATTATAAGTGACTATAAGGATAAATTTTTGATACAGGTTGATTTAGATGGACCTAACCACGAAATGCATGATATGATTAGAGGTAGCGGTTCTTTCACAGACGTAATTAGGGCAATCAAATTGCTAGTTAAGCATGGCATAAAAACAAGGGTTGCCATGAATGTTATCCCTGCGACATTTCATAAAATAGAAGAAACGGCTGACTTGGCTCACAGTTTGGGAGCCACTTGGTTCAATTTTTCACCTGTTGATTCATTGGGAAGAGCAAAAAATATGGACCTAACTTTTTCCACGGAAGAAGTGTTAAGCATGATCGGTGAAATTCCCAGTAAATTAGACGAAAAATACCCACAAATGATTAAATGGGCTGAACAACAAAAGCTTCTTAAGCAAAAAAATGTTGAAAACAATTGCGGTGCGGGGTGGCGTTCTTTTGTATTAGGGCCAACAGGCATTATACGCCCTTGCCCAATGTTGCCAGAAAATTATCTCTCTTTGGGAAACATCAAAAACACACCGTTACTAGATGTTTTTTCAAATCCGTTAACTGCCTTTTTATATGATTTAACATCCCCAAGAAATGAATTATGTGGAGACTGTAAAACTATTTATAACTGCGGATACTGTTTTGCTCGTGCCTTATTTAACCAAGAAAAATTAGGCAAGTCTTGTGATTGGGCCTTAAAAACAGGTTTGTCAAATTGGTGGTCCCCGAAAAATAGGGATAGCAATAAATCAGTTATTTGCTCTAAACCATCCCATACGGAGTACTTTACCGATCAATGAACAGTAAACAACCGTGCATCCTCAATCCGATTGAGATATTGTCTGTCTCTAAGCGGATAGGAAAAATAAATGCTCTTAATGGCATTTCTTTTTCTGTATCACCTGGGGATATATTCGGATTTCTTGGACCGAATGGTGCTGGTAAAACCACTACCATACGGATTATTTTAGGTCTTTTAAAGCCTACAACAGGGCAGGTTAGGTTATGGAATGAAGATCCTTGGGAAAATTCATTTAGTATAAAAAGCCAAATCGGCGTTGTACTTGACGAACCTGGTTTATTTGAACATGTTAGTTTGATTGAAAACCTAATTTTCTACGGAAAACTTTATAAATTGAAAAAGAATACAATGATCGAAAATATTGATAATATTCTTTCGTATTTTAATTTAATTGATAGAAAAAATGACAAGGTTGGTTCTTTTTCAAAGGGGATGAAAAAGAAAGCCGCTTTGGCGCGTGCATTGTTAGTGCAGCCCAAGTTGTTAATAATGGATGAGCCAACGGCTGGGTTGGATCCTGAAAGTTCAAAAGAACTAAGAGATAAAATTAAAGATATTGCCCAAGTTCACAAAGTGACCGTTTTTTTTAGTTCCCACAACTTGGATGAAGTTGATAAAATATGCAATCGTATCGCTATTATTCACCGCGGCAATATTATCGCTCTCGGTGATATTCAAACTGTTCGTGATAGTCCTTCGTCATTTAAGAAAAAAATGCGATTTTCAGAAAAACAAGATGTTGAAAAAATAAAAAATATGGTTATTGATATATTACCAGTTGACATGAAAATAACCTTTGATTACCATAATGATTTGTTTACAGTATTATCAGATAAAGAAGCCGACACTTCACTTTTAATCGCTGCCTTAACAAGCAATGGCTTGAAGATAAAAGAAATATACGATGAAAAAGCATCGCTTGAAGAAGTTTATCTTAAGTGCATAAAAGAGGCCGAAGGATGATAGCAATATTAGCATATAAAGAAATAAAGAACATTGCGGGTAATATTAAATTGATGCTGGGCCTTCTTTTTCTGACTGTTATTTTCTTTTTAACTTATATGGCTAAGCAACCAGGCATATACATTTTGATTTTACATTCTGTAACAATGGCCTGGTCTATTTCTGCAACATCATTTTTAGAGGAAAAAAATGAAGAAACATTAACTACACTTCTTTCCGGCCCCTGTACTTTATTTTCATTATGGATGGCAAAGGTAACAGTTTTTACGATTTGTTGTTTTATTATATCCATTTTCCTATTTGTGTTTTCAAATTCAGTTAATCAATCATTATCATTGCATAACTGCATCATGTTGGCAATTTGGCCTGTTTGGCTTTTCTTCTTGATAGGCATTTATGGTGTTATCTTGTTAATAAGCTTGAACAGGCTTATGGCATTATTTACTGCTTCATTATTTAGTGTGTTTTCGTTAATATTGTTCTTTTCACTATCTTTGCCTTTAAATATAATTGTAAGTTTAGTATTAGCACTAATTATTTCATTTCTGGCAAGCAACATTAACAAGGAGCATGTAATTTTGGGGGTAGCTAAGTGAAGATTTTATTATGCCTGTTACCATTTAACATTAAACGAATATTAAAGCGCTATGGTAATTACTTTATTGCTATTTTAATTTCTATTTGGTTTTCCGTATTTAATGTCATGTCTTTGACTTATGGCCCCATAAAAAATGAATATCCCTCAAATCCTGTGGTTTTATCTTTTATTTTTCTTACCATCCTTGTCAACATAGTTTCTTTTTCTGGGATGGAATTTAAAAGAAAAGGTTTGCTTGAAACTTTATTATCTGGACCCGTAAGTATTCAAAACATATTTTGGGCCCATATAATCGCAGGCATAATACCGGCATATTTATTATTGCTTGTGTTGTGGGTTTTTAATGTATATGTTGTTTTAACATTTTTCCCTGGTATAAATATTTCTTGGTTATTATTAATGCGAGTATTTATTAACGCGCCCTTAGCATCATTGATTCTTCAAATGTTGATTACAATTGTATGGCTTAACATAAAAGACGAGAGAACGGCTAATATCATTACCATTGTAACACTATACCCTATTTTTTATTTCTACTTCCGCTATTTTAAATCATACGATTTATTGTGGATTTTAGAGTTGTTGTTTCTTTTGGTTATTTTTTTTATAACCAATACGCTATCTTTGTTAATAACAAAAAAGGAAAGTATAGTGCTTAAATTTTAAAGTAAACACTTCCCCGGGTTTCTTATAAGCTTGGTTTTATAACCAAGCATTTTTTGTAAGCACTCTTTATTATTAATTCTCTATATTGGCGTTTCACTTTTTGATTTTAGCTTGTATATTGATTTTGCGATTTTACTTCATTGTTTGATATTTTGTTGGGCTCACATCTAGTGATTAATGCTTGATTTTAACCGGCCGGTCTGATAAAATAAAAGCCTGCAAGCCATCATTAAGTTCAATACAGCCAACGAGGCCGTGCCATGAAATACCTCAAAACCAACCAGTCAGCCTGCAAGGGCGTCCGGGCCTGCG
>DHFP01000081.1:8329-19767 GCA_002402315.1 Clostridiales bacterium UBA4821 | reverse complement strand
TTATTCAGCAGCTACAAATACCGGATATCAGTCAGCAGCTACAGTTGAGGGTAAAGATTCTATAGCTTGTTCATTAGGAGTAGAAGGAAAAGCGAAGGGCAAGAAGGGTTGTTGGTTAGTATTAGCTCAGTGGGAAGTTGATTGGTCAAATCGCAAGTTAATTGAAGTTAAGAGTGTTTTGGTTGATGGGGAAACAATTAAAGAAGATATCTTCTATTCATTAATTGATGGTCAGGTAGTTGAGGTAGAATAATGAATACCCGAAAATATAGTAAAGCTCAAGAAAGTAAAGTAGCAAAGAACCTAAAGGGAAGAAGGCAGCCAAACAGTGGTGCGACTGCCTTCTCTAAGGGGGACGTAAAAACAAAACACTTTTGCATAGAATGTAAAACCGCAACCACCGAAAAACAATCAATGAGCATTAAACGAGATTGGATTGATAAATTAAAGGAAGAGGCCTTCGCAATGGGAAAACCGCATTGGGCAGTAGCTTTTAACTTTGGAGGTTTAAATAACAGTGAAAATTTCTATATAATAGATGAAGCATTATTTAAGCAATTACAAACTTATTTAGAGGAGGAAAATTAAATGAGAGAAGCTAAAGTATTATTTGAATTAACAAAAGAAGGTAAAGTAACTGTTCAGGTTCAAGGTGGTAGAGCAGAAGTAAAATCAGGTATTATGACCATCATAGAAAAGATGGCTCAATTAGATGAAGTAACTGTTGTACAAGAATTAGAGGAAATGGTAAAGGTGGCCAAGTTTAAAGAAGAAAATCCTCTTGAGAATATCTTAGCAATGCTATTTGGAGCTTCAGAAGATGATGAGGACAATGAAGGCTGTGATGGAAATTGTGAACAATGTAAATCTCATGGAGAGATGCCTGCGGAGGTTAAAGAATTCTTTGATAAGTTGTTTGGAGGTGTGAAGTAGATGAAAGCACTTGCCATTAAATATAGACCTCGAACATTTGATGATGTAGTTGAGCAGGGGTCAGTTAAACAAATCCTGCAGGAGCAATTAAGAACTAAAACTCATAAGAATTGTTATTTGTTCACCGGTGGCGCTGGAACTGGAAAGACAACCTGTGCTAGAATCTTTGCGAACGAAATTAACGGGCATGCCGGAAATCCAATTGAGATTGATGCGGCCTCTAACAACGGTGTAGAAAACGTAAGAGAGATTATTGATAACGCCAAGTTCAAAGCCCTTGATGCTCCTTATAAAGTATATATTATAGACGAGTGTCATATGCTATCAAATGGAGCTTGGAATGCGATGTTAAAACTGATAGAAGAACCACCAGCTCAGACAATATTTATCTTTTGTACAACAGACCCTCAGAAGATTCCTGCAACTATTATTTCAAGAGTTCAACGTTATGACTTCCAACGAATTACTTATGATTCAATCGTGGATAGACTGAAAGCAATCTTGGTAATGGAAAATGAGGATATTCTAAACAGTGGTGGCCCTGATGAAGCTTATGTTTATGATATGGAAGCCTTAGGATATATAGCTAAACTAGCAGATGGTGGAATGAGAGATGCAATAACTCTACTGGACAAATGTATCAGCTATAGTGCGGATATTAGTGTAGAAAGCGTTGTAGAAGCCCTTGGAACCATCAATTATGATGTAATGTTTGAATTAACCGAATCTATCATTGATATGAATCCCGGGGAAGCAGTAAAAGTAATTGAAGAGGCTCATAGAAGTGGGGTAGACCTAAAGCAGTTCATGAAACAATATAGTTACTTTGTATTAGATGCTTACAAATATTATCTACTTGGTGGCTTTGAATATCTACAGCTTCCTTCAACCTATGAAGATAGACTAAATGCTTGGGATGATGAAACCTATGTGTTTGTTAAAGAATTACTTGCTGAGGTCATTAAGCTAAATGCTGAGATTAAATGGGAGCCAAGCCCTAAGCCACTAATCGAAGCTACTATAATTCTTTTATGTCAGGAGGAGTAAAAATGATAGGTCAGGAAAGACTTCTAACAAGAATAGATAAAATGATTGAAGCTGGATTTCCTCGGTTCACTATCATTTGCGGAAGTAAACAAAGCGGGCGGAAGTTAATAGCCAGTAGGATTGCAAAAGGGTTAAACGCCCATCTAATAAAGAGTAATATCAAGGTAGATGATGTCCGTGAAATCATTGCATTGGCTTACAAACAAAGTGAGCCGACCCTATACTTACTACCAGATGCTGATAAGATGAGTCCAGCAGCAAAGAACGCTTTACTAAAAATAACAGAGGAACCTCCAAGAAAAGCCTATTTCATAATGACCTTAGCTGATATTGGTAGTACTTTAGCAACACTTAAAAGTAGGGGAACGGTACTTAGTATCGACCCCTATACTCCTGATAATTTATTGGAATATGCTGAAGTAAAGGGTTATGAATTAAACGAGGATGAAATAGAAATTGTCTCCAATATATGCACGGTTCCCGGAGAAGTAGATTTAATAGCTAGATATGATATATTAGCCTTTTATGAATTTGTTGAAACAGTTGTAGATAATATTGGAGTAGTAAACGGAGCCAATGCATTTAAGATTGGTTTAAAATTAAATTACAAAGAAGATGATGGCGGCTGGGATATTGGATTATTCATGAGAGCGGTAATGTATGTATGCAGAAAGAAGATGGATAACGAACCCCTACATCAATATAGAGACACCATAGCTATTACTAGTAAGTATTTATCTCAAATCAATATTACAGGCATAAATAAGCCTTCTACAATCGATATGTGGATATTGGAGATGAGAGGTATATGGGTGGAGGCAGAATAATGGATTCAGACAAATGCGTTTGCTGCGGAACTTATGTTCCTGAAGGAAGGCAGGTTTGTATAAATTGTGAGAAAGGAGATATCAAATGCAACTACATGAACTCAAAGAGCAATTGGTTAAAAAGAAGCTTCAACCACTTTATATCTTTACTGGCGAAGAAGTAGCAATAATGAATATTTATATAGACAAAATAGCAAAGATTGTAGGCTCACCAGCAAAGAGAATGGATAGCGTAGGTTCAATATTTGGAAAATTGCAAAACCAATCGTTTATCAATAAGCCAAGCTGTTATGTAATTAGAGACGATAAAGATTATTTAGCCCAAGATAAGATATGGGATAGCCTCAATACAGGAGCTGTACAAGGAAAGAATACCATCATCCTAGTCTATACTAACCTTGATAAAAGAAGTAAGTTTTACAAGCAGCATAATGAGATGTTTACGGAATTTGAAAAGCTTATTCCTGAAGTATTGGCCAAGTATATTAAGAAAGAGATTGGGTTAGATGTTAAAAAAGGTGTACAGTTTGCTGAATTATGCGATTGTAATTATAGTAGGATATTGCTGGAATGTGATAAGATAAAGCATTTGGCGGCAGCAAGAAAATGTGATATTGAGGTAGCTTATGCAATAGCAATCAAAGAAAAACTAATTCATGTAGAGCCTAAAGATGTTATATTTGAATTAATTGATGCAGTATGTAAAAGAGAAATAACCCGAAGCTATAAATTACTTGAGGAGCTAATGACAATAAATGAAAGCCCCTTAGGAATCATCAGTTTACTATATACTAATTTCAAATCCATGTTATTGGTACAGAGTGCAGGAGCTGGAGCAGATATATCAAAGCGAACAGGATTAACTCCCTGGCAAGTAAAATTAGCAAAGGAAAAAGGTGTACACTATAGTATGGATGAATTAGTAAGGTCAATAAGAACTATAAGAGAAACAGAGAAAGGAATAAAAACTGGAGCTATTGAACAGAATATGTCTATTGAATTTATATTAGCTTCACTTTTATAAGGGATAAGATATGGCAGGGTTGGATTCAGGATTTAAAAAATGTAGTTGCTGCGACAAGGAATTTATCCCTACTCCTTGTCATATGTATAGAGCCAAAGGGAAAATACAATGTAGCTATACTTGTTACAGAAAGGAAGGTGGCGATAATGGACAATATTCAAAATCAAGGAAATCACCGAAGGAGTGATATCTGCAAGAGATGCGGAAGAAAGCTAAAGACTCCAGAATCTGTAGAAATAGGCTTTGGAGCAATATGCTTTAAGAAGTTTATGGTAGAATCATTATTAAAACCATTATTCGAGGTCAAGCAAAGGGAAGTGAACGAAACCGAAAAAACTAAATAGAGGTGAGGGAATGAGGATTATCGAAAATTGGCAGTATCGATATATCGAAAAGTGTCTATACGCCTATAAAGATATTAGTGAAAGTAAATTAGATACAGAAATAAGAATGAAGCAAGCAATTGACAAAGCATTAGAATTCTTCAAGGGGACATGTCATGAGACAATGATGAAAGAGTTCTATTTTGAAGCTGACCATCATAGAAAGAGACTTAGTAATGCTGGACATTACAGATGGGTATGCGAAGAACTATTACATACTGAAGAACCTAATGGATATGTAATGAGAAGGGAAATTGTATATAGAGTAGCAATGAACTGTTATGCGTTGAACTTATTCCAATTAATCGGAAATAACAGTTGAACAATAAGTAAATATGTTATATAATAATATTGAGGGATAAGTCCACTCAACTTATAAAAACTCGGAAGCCTTTCAAACCTATTGAGAGGCTTTTTATATTGAGGAGGAAACGGGAATGTATTATTTTACAGAACAAGAGCAAGCTATACAATTATTTGATAAATTAGCTCCAGTATCATTAGAGCATAGAGTTATATTCATTGTAGTAAATAAACAAGAAGAAGTAAAACCACTGATAAAGGACTTAGCTACCTTACTTCAAAGATTCCCACTACAAATAAAACAAAACAGTTTGCGCATAAAGGGAACAACAAAGAATAAAGCCCAAACCATTATAGTAGTAGCTAAGAATAATGAAAAGCAATTAGCTGGAGTAAAAGAGAGTCAAATAGTATATGCGTAAAGGTGGGCGCGAAAATGTTAAATAAAATAAAGAGATATCTATATAGAATAAAACTCACTTGGAAATTAAGAAAATGTACAAAACCAGTAAGAGACTTTGGAATAAATATGGGATTAATCCATTATGATAACTACCAAGAAATAAAGAAATTAAAGTTTGTACAAGCGGATGGAGTTTATTTAGACAATATAGCTTTAATGTATGGAATACCAAGAGCAGAAGGAATGACAGATGCGGAATTAAGAAAACTAATAATAGAAACGGTGAAAGGATAAAGCCGGAAAGGATAAAGCCGGAAAGGGGTCGCGCAAAATGATAACAGAAAAACAAAAGGATTATATATTAGATTTATATAAAGAAATAGATATAGAACCAGAAGAAGATTTAGATAATTTAACAAAACAACAAGCCAGTGATTTAATAGAAGAATTAAAACAAATAAAAGAAGAAATAAGTTAAAATAGAAAGGAGGATAAGAATAGAATGGCAAGAACATCAAGTAAAGATACTTTAACAAAACCACAAGAAACATTTATACAAGAATTGTTAAAAGGAAATACCCAAAGACAAGCTTACCTAAAAGCTTATCCTTCTAAGAAGAAATGGAAGGAAAGTTCCGTAGATACAGCAGCATCTAATTTGTTAAAGAATGACAAGGTTAAAACACGGTACACAGAAGTTTTAAACAAAATGAGAGAAAATGAACAAAAGAACACCATGTGGACAAGAGAAGAATCCATTGAAACTCTAAGGTATGTTATAGATATAAACAAGAAAGATTTAAACAGAATACAGGATGCAGCAGAGGAAGAGCTGGAATTGTTACAGAAACAAATCAAAGAAAACCCTGACCAAGCAGCTGTTCTTGTACAACTTATGTTAAAACAACGTAAATCAAGAAGAGCCTCTCAAGTAAACAATAAGGGTATAACAGATGCGGTAGCAGAATTAAACAAGATGCAAGGATTTAACGAGGAAACAATAAACATGAACGGAACTGTTGTATTTACTGGAGAGGATGAATTAGAAGAATAAACAAAGTGAGGCGAATAGATGAGCAGAGTTGTCGGTGTAATAGATGAATATAAGATATTAGAAACTGCAAGAGACTATATAATCGTAAACACTAACGGAAAGTATGAAAATCATGGACACTTTAAAAAGCTATCAACTTGTTTTGTTCTAATTAGACTAATGCAAAGAAAGACCATACCAAATAAACCCTTCATGTTAGAAGCGGCAAGACGAATAACTACAGATGCTACATATAAAGAAGTCTTATCAAATAAACAACAAAAGAACAAACAGCGTCAATATTATTATAATCCAAACAAAGGGGTGAGGAAGTAATGGGATATATATTATGTTTATTTATAGGAGCCATAATAGGATTTACAACTTCAGCCCTTTGCGTTGCAGCAGGTAGGAATGATGTTAATGAATGAGTTAAAAACAAAGCACAGCTTACCTAAATTAATAGGTAAAGGATATAAGAAGTTTTGGAATTTCAAAGGGCGTTACAGAGTGCTCAAGGGAGGCAGAGGTAGCAAGAAGTCTACAACCGCCTCTTTCTGGTTTCCATATAATATGATGAAGTATTGGCACACTTATGGATTAAAACCTTGTACACTTGTAATTAGAAGGTATTACAATACTCATAGAGATAGTACCTTCGCTCAACTTAAATGGGCTATAAATAGAATGGGGGTTAGCCATCTATGGAAAGCAACAAAATCTCCTCTTGAATTAACATATATACCTTCAGGACAGAAGATAATGTTCAGGGGCTTAGATGACCCGCAATCCATTACATCTATTACAGTAGAAGATGGAGAGCTTTGCTGGGTATGGTGGGAAGAAGCATTCCAATGTACAAACGAAGAGGATTTTAACAAAGTCGATATGTCTATAAGAGGTGAAATGCCTCAGCCATTATTTAAACAACACACTCTTACGTTTAACCCTTGGAGTGAAAAGATATGGTTGAAAAAGACGTTCTTTGATAAAGTGGGAACAGATGGATTAAGCAAAGACCAAGATATATTAGCAGAAACAAAGAACTATGATTGTAATGAATTCCTTGGAGAAGATGACCTTCGTATATTTAACAAAATGAAAGAAGAGAATCCTCGTAGATATAGTATAGAGGGACTTGGAGAATGGGGTATTGCGGAAGGATTGGTATTCGAGAATTGGCAGGAGCTTGACTTTGATGCTAACTATATGAAGAGACAGCTTGGCAGAGATGATGCACCTAAATATAGACAACTTCATGGAATGGACTTTGGATACACAAATGACCCTACTGCATTTATAGCATTATTAGCAGATGAGAAAGATAAGAAGTTGTACATCTATGATGAAGTGTACAGAACCCATATGAAAAACAAGGATATATACGAAACACTAAAGTATAAAGGATTTGAGAAAGCAAGAATATGTGCAGACTCTGCAGACCCTAAAACAATCGATGAATTAAAAGACCTTGGATTATATAGAACATTTGGAGCAAAGAAATTAAAGGGCTCCGTAAAAGCAGGTATACAGAAGCTGCAGGATTACAAGATATATGTTCACCCATCCTGTGTTAATACTATAGTAGAATTAAGTAACTATGTATGGGCATTAGATAAGGATACCGGAAAGCCATCCACCGACCCAATAGACGAATATAACCATTTAATGGATGCTTTACGATATGCAACAGAAGAGCTGAATTCTACTAACTTTAGCTGGTAATCTCAGCGACCTAATCTATGAGGAGGTCAATAAAAAGCTTGTAAAAATGATTGTACAAAGCTCATATTTCAAGTGTTTTATTATAATACCAGTGTAACAAAGGAATTCTATATAATATAGTAAAAAGGAGGTATATAACATGAATTTTCCCAATTTCCAAACAACTGCAATGCTGGATATCAAAAGTAAGATAACTAAATTAAGTAATCTTGGAAAGCCGCAAGAAGACTTCTTGTTTTCAAACATAAATGAATTTCAAGAAAGTGATAAGCGTAAAATAATGCTGAAGGCTCAAGAGTATTATACAAATGACAATGAGATAAAGGACAGAAAGCGTTACTATATAGATAGGAAGGGTGTTCAGCAAGAAGTAAAGAATCTATCTAATAGTAAATTAGCTCATCCATTTATGCGTAAGTTAACAAATCAAAAGGTCAACTATTTGTTAAGTAAAGAACTTAGTATCCAATGTGATGACACCAACTTCTCGGATGCCTTAACAGCTTACGTAAACAAGAAGTTCCTGAAGATGTTAAAGAACGTAGGAAGGGATGCTATTGTTAATGGAATTGCATGGGTGCAGGTATATTATGATAATACCGGAAGATTAAACTTCAAGAGAATACCATCAGAAGAAATCATTCCATTCTGGGCAGATGCAGACCATACTATATTAGAAGCTGTATTAAGATATTATACTATCATTAGATATTTACCTGATGGAGTAAAACAAGAGATTGTAAAAGTCGAATATCATACTACAGAAGGTGTTTGGTATTACATCAAAGGAGATAGAGGACTAAAGCCTGACCCCGATAGAGGAGATGGTATTAAAGGCCACTTCATTATTAGTCAAGAAACAAAAGATGATAAAGGAAACATTCAAGTAGATAAAGATGGTAATCCAGTTATGCAGGATGTTCAAGCTACTTGGGAAAAAGTACCTTTCATTGCATTCAAATATAATGCCGATGAAATTAGCTTACTAAAATGGGTTAAATCACTAATTGATGATTATGATATAAACACTTCTGATACATCAAACAATCTGCAGGACGTACCAAACAGTATCAAGGTTGTTAAGAACTATGATGGAACAGATAAGGGCGAATTCGTACAAAACCTTGCAACCTTCAGAACAGCTTTCGTATCGGGTGATGGTGATATGACCGCAGTGGAAACAAAGATGGACATAGCTGCAATAGATAGTCATCTAAATAGATTACGTAAAGATATCTATGAAGCAGGAAGTGGTGTTGATACACAAGAAGTAAGTCTTGGTAACGCTTCAGGGGTCGCATTAAAATTTAGATATGCTGACCTTGATAGTGATACAGATGATATGGCAAGTGAGTTTACGGCAGCCCTTGAGGAGCTAATATGGTTTGTTAAAATAGACTTATTAAATAAGGGCATTGGAGATTTCATAGAAATGGACTTTGAAGTTATCTTTAATACCGATAGTATTATCAATGAACATGAAATCATCGAAGATACAAAGAACAGCGTTGGAATAATTAGTGACGAAACAATAATTGCAAATCACCCATGGGTAACTGATACGCAAGCTGAATTAGATAGATTTGCAAAAGAGAAAGAGGCCAAGATGGCAGAAATGCAAGAGCTAATAAAACAGCAGAATGAAGGATTCGGTGAAGATAATGACCCTGATGATGAAGGAGCAGGACAAGGTGGTGGTGAATAATGCCAAAACTACCAAGTAAAGAGTATTGGGAAGCCCGTTCAGAAAGAACACTTATCGCTAATGAAAAATCAGCTATGCAATATGAGAAAGATTTAAAGAAAGCATATCAAGCTACCATTACTCGAATTACTAAAGAGATAGAATCCTTCTATGGCAGATATGCGAAAGAGAATAAGATTAGCTTAGCAGATGCTCGTAAAAGTCTTACACCTAATGAATTAATGGACTTTAATCAGCAATCGAAGTTATATTTAGATGAAGTAGAAAGGTTAGGCGACAAGGCTTTTACAGCTGAATATAAATCCTATTTAAAAGAACTATCCGGTAAGGCCTATGTAAGTAGAATAGAAGAATTAACTGCTAATATTAGACATAACATTGAAACACTTTCTACTGGATACAACATAGGATTAGGACAAACACTGCAAGATGCTTACTTAGATGGATTCTACAGAACAATGTTTGATGTTCAGAAACAAGCTGGATTTGGAATAAGCTTTACAACTCCAGGGGGTAAGCAGTTAGAAATGGCCATTAAAGAAAGATGGCTTTCTCAAAACTATAGTGATAGAATATGGGCTGACAAGAATAAGATGATTATTCAATTAGAGCAAATGCTATCACAGGAGTTTGTAAGAGGTAGGAATCCAAGAGAAGTAAGTAAAGACTTCGCAGATAAGATGAATACCAGCTATTATAACGCTCAAAGGCTTATTCGTACAGAGCTTAACTATATTAGTAATAAGGGAAGTATGAAAGCTTATGCAGAAAGCGAGGTTGTAGATAGATACCAATATCTTGCAACATTAGATAATCGAACATCAGATATATGTAGAGAATTAGATGGAAAGATATTTGACCTGAAGGAAGCTAAAGTAGGGGTTAATCTGCCCCCATTACATCCTCATTGCAGGTCTACAACAATTCCATATTTCGAAGATGATGAAATAGGAGATTTAATAGAGGACAGAGTTGCAAGGGATGAAGATGGTGCAGGCAAATCATACAAACTTGGAAAAGATGTTACATTCTTTGAATGGGTAGAACAATATGGTAGCCCTGAATATAAGAAACGTGTTGCAGAACAAAGAAAGAGATTTCTTGAGATGGATAAAAAGCCACGAATCAAGAAAGCTCCTGCAGCAGAAAAGAAGGAGGAGAGCTAAAATGTAGAAATACAAAATTATAATAGTAACAAAGAACAACTACACTATATAATAATATTAGGCATATCGAGGACGATACCTCGGAAAAAAGCGTAATGTCGAGAGGAGATAGTAAAATGACAAAGGAACAATTATTAGCCGCAGGGTTCACAGAGGAACAAGCAACAAATATCTTAAAGCTTCACAAGGAGGCGATTGATGGTAATTATGTAGCTAAACATCGTTTTGATGAAGTGAATGGAGAATTAAAAACAACTAAAGAGCAGGTAACAGAAAGAGATAAGCAGATTACAGAATTGAAGAAATTCGAGGGCGATTCCAAAGCATTGCAAGAAAAGATAACAACTCTTGAAAATGACAATGCTACAAAGGACAAAGAATATAAAGCTAATCTTGCTCTTGAAAGAAAGAAGAATGCAATCAAATTAGCACTGCTCGAAGATGAAAACGGAAAACCTCACGATGCGGATATGGTTATGGGGCTCTTCAATTTAGAGCAGGTAGTCATAGATGAGGCAACCGGGAAAATCAGTTCAGGATTTAAAGAACAGAATGATGCAATTCGTAAAGAAAAGACATTCTTATTTAGTCCTAAAGAAGATGCCAACAAAGGTGGCGAAGGTAAACCAGCAGGATGGAAACCAGCGGGAACACCTCCAGCAGATGGAGATAAGGGTGGTGGAGGAACTGACCCATCAGTATCTTTTGGAAAGAGTTTGGCACAGATTAAACTTGGTATGATGGGTATCAAACCAGCCGGAGCAGATGGCTCAGGTAATCAAAATTAAAATTAATTAAGGAGGAAAACAATTATGGCAATGAAGATGAAACAAACAGAATATGGAGCGCCAGCAAAACAAATCTTGGCAATCCCAGACCATTATGTAGC
>DHFP01000081.1:0-8311 GCA_002402315.1 Clostridiales bacterium UBA4821 | reverse complement strand
TATCCTGCAAATGATGCAACTGCAATTGGGGTAATTCTAAATGACTATGACGTTACAGATGGTGATGCAATGATGGCCGTAGTAATGCATGGATTCATCAAGAAAGAAGCATTACCAGCAGCACCTAATGTAGCTGTAAACTTACCAATGATTAAATTCGTTGAGAAAATTGTTTAATTAGAAGATAGGAGGAGGAAAACAATATGAAATCAATTTATGATATTTTCGAGAGTAAAGCAATTGCCTCTTATTGGACTGATGTTAATGTTAACATGGCAGACCCAATGATTGGTACGAAATACTTTCCAGTTTCCAAACAGACTGGATTAACCCTTGGATGGATTAAGGGTAGAAATAACTTGCCGGTAGCATTACAGCCTGCAGCATTCGATACTAAGGCTCCATTGAGAGATAGAATTGGTGTTAAGGAATTAAGTACTGAAATGCCATTCTTCCGTGAAGCAATGAGAATCGGTGAAAAAGATAGACAAGATATTGAAACACTGTTGGCTAAAGGCGAACAATTTGCACAGCCTACAATCATGAGAATCTTTGATGATACAAAGAATCTTGTAGATGGTGCTTTAGTTCAGGCCGAAAGAATGAGAATGGCTCTTCTTTATGGTGGTAAGATTGGTATTACAGCTACTGCTGAAAATGGTAGAGATATTGCTTATAACTATGACTACGATGTTGATGGTGAATGGGCTACTAATAACAATGTAGCGTTGTTAGCCGGAGAGCAATGGACAGTAGCTAATAAAGCAACTTCTAATCCAGTTGATGTTCTATTAGATGCAGCTGAAAAGCTTGCTGAAAGAAAGGGCGTTAAAGCAGTAGAAGTTCTTATGAATACTACTACTTTCAAGGGAATGATTGCATCTGAGTCTATTAAAAAGGCAATGAATCCACTTGGAGCTTCAAGCATTATTGTAACAAGAAATACAGCTAAACAGTTCATCGAGAACGAAACTGGTCTTGTAATTACATTATATGACAAGATGTTCAAAGATGAGCAGGGTGTAGACCAGAAGTATTTCCCTGATGGATATGCAACATTACTTCCTTCATATGCTCTTGGTAATACGTGGTATGGAACAACTCCGGAAGAGTTTGACCTTATGAGTGGAACAGCTGGTGCTTCAGTTTCTATTGTAAACACTGGAGTAGCAATTACCACTATTAAAGAGCCTCATCCAGTTAATGTTCAGACTATTGTATCTGAAATCGTTCTTCCTTCATTTGAAAGAATGGATGATATATTCGTAATCAAGGCGTTTTAATTAGAGAGGAGAGGTAATAATGGCTAAGATGTATTTTGGAAAAACCGTTAGATATGAAGGCACAGAATATCCTCCTAACACTACTTTTGAGGTCAAAGACACCGATGTTGATGGCCTCAAGAAAAGTGGTGGATGGTTGGTAGAAGAGCCTAAAGAAATAGAGGATGACAAAGACGAGAAAAGTGAACTTGACATTCTAAGAGAAAAAGCTCTTGAATTGGGAATTGATTTCAAGGGTAATTGGGGAGTTAAGAAATTAAGCGAAGCAATTGCTGACGCAGAACAAGCTTAGTAAAAGGAGGCGAGGTAATGACTATATTAGAAATTGTAAGAGCTAAAATTAAAGATGCAGCCATTACTGAGCTTGATATCCAATTAGCTATTGATGAAGTACAAATGGTAATAAAAAACTATTGCAGCATTGATGAAGTACCGGAAGAATTAAAGTATACATGGGCAAATATGGCAGCTGATTTAGTTCTTTACCAATATGCGTCAAATAATAGTTCAGATGATGTTTTGAGTGATATTGATGTAGGGGATGTTTCTAATATAAAGATTGGGGATACTCAGATTGCATTGCAGGGTAATAACTCAGAACGAGGTAAAATCTTAAAAAGTCATCGTCCTAATTTAGACCAGATTGTAATGAATAATAAGGAGCAGCTAAATAGGTTCAGAAGGATGGTGTGGTAAATGAAATTATCAAGTTTTGGTAAATTAATTACATCAACCTATACTGATAAATTAAGTATTAACCGTTATACAGAAATTAATAATCCAGATGGTACCATTGGTATGGGAATACCGGAAGAACCGTTGTACATGGATGTACAGTGCAGGATAAGCTTTAAACAAAGTGATAATCCGGAGAGTAATAAAGAAGATACTAATCCAATTTATATGCAAGTGAAAATATTCTGTAATTCTGAAGTTGATATTAAGAAAGGGGATATATTAGTAGCTCAAAGAATTGGTGATGATGGAAGCGTATTAGAAACCTATAATGGTACAGCAAACTTGCCATTCAAATATGTAACTCATCAAGAAGTATTATTTGCTGAAGTGGGTGATGCCTAATGTCAATGGATTATAGACAGTTTGAAGATTTATTAGATAGCTTCAAGCAGGTACAAAAGCAGCATGAAGCATTTCTAAGAAAATTTCTAACTGAAATGGGTATGAGGGCATTAGCCCAGACTAAAAAATTAACCCCTGTAGATACGGGAAACCTGAGAAATAGATGGGAATTAAGTCAAGTATACAGAAAGGGTGATAGCCTATATATAGTGTTATTCAATCCAGTAGAGTATGCAAGTTTTGTAGAAGATGGACATATGCAAAGAGCAAGATTTGTTCCCGGGTCATTCTTAGGAAGTAAGTTTGAATATATAGAAGGTTATCCGTTTGGAATGGTATTATCAAACAAGTGGATTCCCGGCCATCACATGGCAAGAATATCAATCTCAAAGATTGAAAGAGAAATACCAAAGAGATACGAAAAAGCATTACAACAATTTATGAAGGGATTGGGGGCGGCTGAATAATGGTAGGAGAAATTACAGGCGAAAGCATTAAAAGTGCAATAGCACTGAAACTCAAAAGCAGTTTTGCTATAACCAATGGGTCACCCCCAATAACTATATACCCGACAATCTATAAAGAAAAGATTGTTCAGGGGATGAAAAAGCCTTGTTTCTTCGTTTGGGTGATGGATGTTTCACAAGAAAAGCTCATGCGTAATAATTATACAAGAGATTATCAAATGAATATCCGATACCATCCTGAAGAAAAGGATACTAAAACTTATGAGACACTTTCAGATATTGGCAATAAACTATTGGACAAACTTACTTTGATAGATGTACCTATATTTATAGGGAGATATGATTCAGGTGGAGAACCAATAGAAGATAAAAAACCAGTACGTGGAATTCAGATGAGTTATGAAATAAAGGAAGATGTATTACAGTTTTATGTAACATATAGTATTAAAGCAAAACAAATGGTTGATGAAGTTCCTGATATGGGAACATTGGAGATTATTCAAAACTAAGAATTAAAGGAGGAAAGAAATATGGCTGGTGGAACATTCAAGTCACAGAACAAAATCAGACCGGGCGCATATATCAATTTCAAAGCAGTAGCTAAACCATTATCCAGTCTTGGAACTCGTGGAGTAGTTACAATGCCAGTAGCTATGAGCTGGGGAGCTGAAATTACGGAATTGCTTAGCTCAGAATTGATTGATGGCAAGAGCTTACCAAAGATTGGATATACTGCGTTTAATGAAGAAAGTCAAATCTTTAGAGAGGCCTTAAAGGGTTGTTATAAAGCAATCATTTATCGTCTTGATACTGGGGGTACCAAAGCAACAGCATCACTTTTACCACTTACAGCTACTGCTAAATATGCAGGAATCGTTGGAAATGAGATTGCAGTAAGTGTTGTAGCAAACGGAGCAAAGTTTGATGTTATTACCTTATTTAGAGGTATTGAAAGGAATAGACAAACAGTTACAACTATTGCTGAATTAGTCCCTAATGATTATGTAGTATTTAGTGGAACAGGTAATGTGGTTGCAAACGCTGGAGTTACATTAGCTGGTGGGTTAAATGGAACAGTTAATACTGAGACCTATTCTACCTACTTGGATAAAATAAAGGCGTACAAATGGAATACAATGGGCATTCCACAAGACAGTTCAACTGTAAATGCTAATATTGTTACTTTCATTACTAATATGAGAGAAAATATTGGTAAAAAGGTTCAGGCGGTTCTATATAATGCTACTGCAGATTATGAAGGAATCATTACAGTTAATCAGGGATACAAAACAGTTGATGAAACTATTAGCCCTACTACATTCGTTGCATATATTGCAGGCTTAACAGCTGGTTCAGATGTAGATGCTTCAAATACCTATCATGCAATTAATGGTGCAGTTTCAATCGTTTATCCTGAAGGGGTTACACCTTATGGAGATGAAGAAATTGAAGAAGCATTGAAAGAGGGTAAATTAGTTCTTTCAACAAGACAAGATGGTGTAGTTGTCATTGAGCAGGATATTAATACCTTGCATACGTTTACTCCTGATAAGGGATACGCATTCAGCAAGAACCGTGTTATTAGAACACTTGATGAAATCAATAATTCCACAGCATTGCTATTTGAAAGAAGCTATATTGGTAAAGTAGATAATAATGATGATGGAAGAAATATTTTCAAATCGGATGTTATCTCCTATTTGAATACGCTACAGAATATCGCAGCTATTCAGAACTTTGATAGTGCAACAGATATTCAGATTTATGCGGGAGAAGCCATTGATGCAGTAGTTGCTGACTTAGCAATCCAACCTGTAGATTCAATGGAAAAATTATACATGACTGTAATGGTCGGTTAATGAGAGGAGGAAAAATATATGTTTTTACGTGCTGGTGATACAATCAGTGGACAAGAAGGTAAAGCAACATCTGTAATAGATGGAAATGTGCAAGACATGTTTTATGTTAAAACCTTAGAGGCCACTTTCGAAAAGATTAAAGCTGAAGTAAAAACTCTTGGAAAAAGAGGTACTCAGCATAAAGGAACTGGATGGGCTGGTAGTGGTTCAATGACCATCTATTATGTTACATCCATATTTAGAAAAATGGCACTTAAATATGCCAAGACTGGTAAAGACACTTACTTCAATATTACAATAGTTAATGAAGACCCTACCTCTACTATTGGTAAGCAGACAATAGTATTGTACAACTGTAATATTGACAGTGTAATCTTGGCTAAATTAGATACGGAGTCTGATGTTTTAGATGAAGATATTGATTTCACTTTTGATGATTTTGATGTCCTTGATAGCTTCGGCAATCCGGTAGTATAAGAGGAGGAATATAAATGAGTAATTTGATGCAGTTTTTAATTGATAATCCGGTTGATAACCTTACAGATGAGGTAGTTGTTTCCCCAAGACTTGCAAAGTTCCCTTTCAAGATTAAGGGGATGGCTGGCCCGGAATTCTCTGAATACCAAAAGTTATCTACTAAAATAGGTAGACATAAGAAAGTGGAATTTGATAGCAAGGTTTTCAACGAACTTGTTGTTTTGAACCATACGTTAGAACCTAATTTTAGAGATGCTGAAAGTATTAAGAAAGCAGGATGCCAGACACCTGAACAGTTCTTATATAAGAGCTTACTTGCTGGCGAGATTGCAGAGCTTTCACAGCAAATTTCTTCATTGTCAGGTTTTGACCGTGATATGGAGGATACTGTAGAAGAAGCAAAAAACTCCTAAGGGAGGGTGATGGTGAAACGTGGTACGCTTATTATGCGTTAAATAAATTCCATTGGGAACCATCACGTTTTGCCAACCTCCCTTTCAAAGAGAAAGCAATGACTATTGCAATGATTGACGAAAGGTTGGCAGAAGAAAAGAAAGAGAATGCTAAAATAAAGAGGAAAGGAGGTCGCAGACGCTAATGGCAACGGTAAGTAATACAATTACAATGAAAGATAAAATGACTCCTGTTCTTAGAACAATAATTAAATCAATGCAAACAACAGTTGATGTTATGGCAGGAATTGACAAAGTAAGTAATACAGCTTTCCGTAAAATGCAAAGAGATGTCCAAGCGGCTTCTGATGCTCTTGATGATTTTAATCGTGGAGCAGAAGAGATTGTTCCAACAGCTCAACGAGGAGCTAATGCCTTTGCTAAATTGAGAAATCCATTAGTTACTGCGGCATCCGCTATATATACTATTAAATCAGCCTTGCAGGGGTTATCATCGGTAACTAACGTCTCTGACGATTTTATCTTGACCAACGCAAGGCTTGATTTAATGAATGACCAGTTACTTACAACCGGAGAACTTCAAGATGCAATATTGGCTTCAGCTCAAAGGTCAAGAGCAGAATATGGAGCAACAGCATCATCTATTGCAAAGATGGGTATTTTAGCAAATGATGCTTTTAATAGTACAGAAGAAATTGTAGCTTTTACTGAACTAATGAATAAGTCATTCAAAGTTGGTGGAGCGGGAATTCAGGAACAGACCTCAGCAATGTATCAATTAACTCAAGCAATGGCCGCAGGTAAATTACAAGGTGATGAATTTAGAAGTATAATGGAGAACGCTCCAATGCTTGCTTCTGCAATTGCTGAATTTACAGGTAAGTCAAAAGGAGAGTTAAAAGAAATGTCCTCGGACGGCTTAATAACCGCTGATATCATTAAAGGAGCAATGTTTGCTGCAGCTGATGATATCAATGGTAAATTCGCAACAATGCCAAAGACATTTGGAGATACTTGGACAAGTGTTAAGAATCAAACATTGGAAGCTTTCCAACCGGTTATCGAACGAATGAATGAGTTTGTTAACAGTGATGGCTTTCAAACATTTAGTAACAATGCAATAAGAGGAATTACGTGGGTAGCTAATAAAACAGTTGATTTGATGAATTTAGTTACTGATGTGGTGGGATGGGTAAAAGATAATGAGAGTACTGTAAAGAATGTACTGTATGGAATTGGAGCTGTGTTAGGGGCGGTAGTTATAGCAAAGACGGTAGCTGCAGGAAGTGCTGCAATTGATATGGCGAAGAAGTTTCAAGAGGCTGGAATGATATTTGGTGTAAGCTTTAAAACATTTGGTATCATAGCAGTTATTGCTTTAATAGCAACCTTAATACTTTGGATAATTGATTTATACAATACTAATGAACAGTTTAGAGATAAAGTACAACAGGTATGGGCTGATTATGGAGATGCTATTATTGCTACGATAGTGGCTATTGGTGCAATCTTTGCAATGATATTTTTTCCTACTATTTCAGCAGCTATTGCAAGTACCTTAACACTTATGTGGACTACAATTAAAGCCGGAGCAGCAATGGTGTTAACTTGGATTCAAGTAGGATTAGCTTTCTTAGCAGCTCATTGGTGGATATTATTAATTGTAGCAGCAGTAGCGTTGGCGATATACGCTTGGAACAATCTGGGTGAAGCAGGTAAGATATTAGCCATTATCATTGGAGCTATCATAGCAATAATTGCAATATGGATAGTTGTACAGTGGGCTTTAAACGCAGCATTAACCGCTAACCCTATTGGAGTAATAATTATGGCGATTGCAGCTTTAATTGCGATTGTTATAGCGATTGTACTTTGGATAATGAAGTTATGGGAAACTAATATGGACTTTAAATATGGAGTAATTAAGATATGGAATTCAATTCTTAATTTCTTTGAACAGGTACCAATATTCTTTCAATGGGTAGGAAATGGTATTGCAGATGCGTTTGGATGGGCGAAGGTGCAAGTACTTGATATATTACAGAGTATGGCAAATGGAGCAATTAGCATAATCAATGATTTGATTGGGTTACTAAATAAAATCCCTGGAGTAGCTATTGACCCTATACAACAATTAACATTTGCAACAACTGCGGCCGCGGAAGAGGAAGCATCAAAGCAAGCAAGAGCTGATAGTTTACAAGCATCTAAGGATAAAGCGGCAGCCAGTGCAGCTGAAAGAGATGCAAAGATGGCAGTGGATAGAGCTGCAGATGAAGCAGCACTTGCAAAGAAGAGAGCTGAAGCCGAAGCTGCAAGGCAAGCAAATGAAGCTAAAAAGAATGAAAATGATTGGTCTAAATATTTAGATAATCAACCAGAAGATATTGATTGGAGTAAATATGCCGGAGCTGCGGCTAACCCAATGATAGCTGGTGGAGATTTAGATAGTGTTGGAAAAATAAAAGATGATGTAAGCATCACAGATGAAGACATTAAATTGTTAAAAGATGTAGCAGCTACAGAATTTGTTAATAAGTATACAACATTAAGACCTGAAATGTCTGTACAATTTGGTGACGTAAGAGAAACAGCCGATGTAAATAAAATACTTGGAGTCATCGAAGATATGGTTGAAGAGGCTTATGCAAGTGTATTAGTAGGGGAGGGAGCATAATGGCTATTAGATTTTTCTTTGAATTTAATAATCAAGTTGTTCAACTTCCAGTTAA
>DHFP01000219.1 GCA_002402315.1 Clostridiales bacterium UBA4821 | reverse complement strand
GAGTTTTCGGAAATATTGACAGTCTGGGGTACAAATATCCGGGAACGGGTAATCAGGTCTGGGCAATAGGTGATATTGTAATGGATGCTGCAGGGAGAGGTGATTTTTATGATGCCACGAACGGATACGCAAATAAGGAATACTACTACGATAAGAACGGTAACATGTGGCTTGACAGGAACAAGAGGATGAAGACCGTGTACAATTACCTTAATCTTCCTGCAAGGATAAGTGACACAATTACCCCGGCAAACAAGATCGAATATGTTTATACTTCGGCAGGAGAGAAGCTAAAGCAGAGGCTTTCAACCGGAACGACGCTTCTATACTTTGGAAATTATGTTTACACATTAGATGGCACAGCAAATGGTATAGCAGTAAAATATATTCTCACTCAAGAAGGGAGGGCAACAAATTCAGCAGGAACATATACGTATGAGTATTTCATGAAGGATCATCTTGGAAATACAAGGGTGAGTTTCAATGTGCCATCAACAACAGCGGTCATTGTTCAGCAGAATGATTACTATCCCTTTGGTATGATGCATCAACCGAGGGCAACTACTACAAGTGACAACAGGTACCTTTATAACGGTAAAGAACTTCAGAATAACCTTCTCGGCGGCGTGAATCTTGACCTCTATGACTACTCTCAGCGCTTCATGGATCCTCAGATTGGGAGGTTCACAACAATAGATCCCACTTCGGAATTAGGACGAAGTTGGAGCCCATACTCTTATGCTATTGACAATCCTATCCGGTATATTGATCCGGATGGTATGGCTCCCGAAATGCCTAATGATTATTTTGATATCTCTACAGGCAAATATCTTGGGAAAGATAAAGATCCTTTAAACAATAACGTTTATCTCACTACTGAGAGTAATTGGAAAGCCATGAGGGGAGGAGAATGGAATACTAAAGTTGTTGGCAGCCAAGCCCCAGAAGGATTAAAATTATCAAATGATATTGCCTCTGGAATTTTAAATCATTATTATGAGGAAGCTGGATATAATTTAAATGAATTATCAGGTAATACAGTGAGTCCCCAAATTGAAGGCAGCGTTGAAAGAGGTAATGTTGATATTGGTGAGACTAAATATGGCAGTCAATTTGGACTTGAGTCTGGAGAATTTAAGATATCTATTGAAAAGAATAAAATCGGAGGCACACTTAAAACTAAGTATGATTTTGTTAATGTATTTGTACATGAAAGAGGGGGGCATGTACCCGACTTTTTAAAGAATGAAGCATCCGGATTAATGCCAGTTTATGACCAAGCACGAGATCTTAATAGGTTCGAAAGAAATGCTATAAGAACTCAACTATCGCATGAAAGTTGGAAAGGAACATCCTACAGATACAGAACAGACATTTTAGGTAACGTTAAAGATTATTTAGGTACATCCGAATACAATAAACAGTTATACATAATTAGATAATTATGAAAAAAGAGCTTTTAATAATTTTACTATTTTTACTTGCTTCACTCTTTCTTAGCAATTGTAGAAACATTACTAATAATAAATGTATATCCTCTTTTGAATTCAAATTTAGTGCTACTCCGAACCCAGCTGCTATTGTTTTCAAGATTAGTACCGATGAAGAGTTAAAGGATTTAATGTTATTTGAAAAATGGGATAGTATTAGTTTTTCAGGTGGATTTCTTGATACATTAGATTTAAGGAATAGGACAGTAGGAGTAGCAGAATCAGGTCTGCCAAATGAAATTATATTAGGATTATCCACTGGAAAGTTTGTCATGTTCACCCAGCATCAGATGGATTCTATTGCTTCAAGGACTTATGAAAAGATAGAAATAAATATATTCTCGAAAAACAAAAAATGGAAATTAAATCCTTGTGACAAACCAATATAAAAAATGCAGTATAAAAATTATCTATGAATCTAAACATAGATGTCAATATAGTCTCGGTTGCGGCAGGCAGAGGTGACTTTTATGATGCAACTAACGGTTACACTAATAAGGAGTACTATTACGATAAGAACGATAATNNTACAATTACCTTAATCTTCCTGCAAGGATAAGTGACACAATTACCCCGGCAAATAAGATCGAGTATGTTTATTCATCGGCAGGAAAAAAGCTGAAGCAGAGGCTGTCGACAGGGACAACACTTCTGTACTTTGGGAATTATGTTTACACCCTTGACGGCACAGCAAACGGTATAGGGGTGAAATATATCCTCACTCAGGAGGGAAGGGCAACATACTCTGCAGGGACATATACTTATGAGTATTTCATGAAAGATCACCTGGGAAATACACGAGTATCATTTAATGTTCCAAGCAGCACAGCCATTATAGTTCAACAAAGTGATTATTACCCATTCATCAACCGCAGGCAACTACAACAAGTGATAACCGTTACCTGTGCAACGGAAAGGAATTTCAAAATAACTTGTTAGGAGGAATTAACCTCGATATCTATGACTATCAAACTCGTTTCTATGATCCGCAGATAGGGAGGTTTACAACCGTTGATCCTTTAGCAGAAAATGGTCGAAGATGGTCCCCATACACTTATGGTGCAGATAATCCTATACGATTTATCGATCCTGATGGGATGTGGTTTGATGAAGCAAATGAGAAAAAAGCTGAAAGAATTGTAAGAAGAACTGAAAGAAGAGGGGAAAGGCTAGACTATAAATCAGAACGGATAGAAGCGAAGGGGAAAGATGCTTCAGATTTGAGAGCACGGAGTGCCGAGCTTAGACAGACGGGACAAGACATAAAAGATATGGGGCAGTCGAGTGCAGAGTTTCGTTTTGCGAATGCTAGTGATAATTCTAATGTAGTAAGAGATGTAAATGGGGTCGGGTTACCTGTAACATCAAAAACAGGAGAAAATCAGATTACAATGTTTATGGATAACAGAACTAATCTTCATGAACCCAAGCATGGGGGTCAATTAGCACGAGGAGAATATACTGTCGATGCATCTGGTACACCAAGCTCAAAGTATGGAGCTAGTCATGAAATATCCGCAAATAGAGCACAATATGCTTACACTGGAAGGCTTAATTATATACCAGCTTTAGACATGAATATGCAAAATCTATTATTGCTAGGAGGACAACAAGGTGTACGAGCCTTTCAAAAAACAATAATTAATATGAATCTTATTAATCCTGCTCTTCTTAAAGTTATGGTTGATCAACCCGGTATAAATCAGCAATATATTTATCGAAATAATCCTACTGAATGGTGGTTAAAGTAATTTTTAAAATGGTTAAAGAATTTTTAATATTAATAATTCTAATTCTATCATCTTGTGGTTCTTACAGAATGGCAGAGACCTATAAGCGAATTGCCAATAATGCATATGCTGGCATGAAATATAAGTTTTCAGATAGTGGGAATAGAAATATTGAAATTACGTTCAATAGTGATAGTACATTAGTTATTATTAATAGAACTAATATTGCCCAAAATTATCACCTCTTAAGTTTTAATAGAGCCTATTCATACAAAATGCTTGATATTGCTAGCGTTAAAATAGTTAAGATGCTACAAAGTGATAAAAAATTAAGCCATAATAGATACATTAAGCCGTACGATACCAAACAATATTATCTTGACAATAATGCTTTTGAGCTTGTTTTTCCTGATATAGTTGGAGATACGGTTAGATTTTCTTCTGACTTTCAAAAGTTGCAAGTCAGAGAATTTTGTCTACAAAGAGTTAAAAAATAATATTATAAAATCCACAGGAATATTTTTAATATGTGGAATGATAAGTAATGGAAAAGCAAACCCGGCTCACTGCCGGGTTTAGTTTATTATACAGTATACGCCTGCCTTGTCTTGCTGTCCCTGATATAGGTATCAATCAGATCCAGCAGAGTTCTTTTCTTATCTTCTTCGAGGAGTTCAAGATCCTGGAGTCGTTTAAGTGTCCCTTTATCGAATTTACTGTTAACGCCTTCCCCTACCAGATAATCAAGGGACACCTCGAAAGCATCAGCAATTTTTTTAACGGCTTCAATGGAAGGTACAGCCTCATTTCGTTAGTACTTACCGATCATCTCACTGGAGACTCCGCTTTTATTAGACAGGTCAGTTTGAGACCAATCCTTAGCCTTTCTGAGATCAGTAATTACCATGCCTGTATTAAAATTCATCCAGTAGCGTCAATGGCCGTTTTTAAATCAGGCGATCAGACTAATTTATGCTATATTTACAGTTACGATAAGAGGCAGCGCATGGTTGTAAAGAAGCTTCCGGGGGCAGATTCGGTGTTGATGGTCTATGACCTTCGCGACAGGCTTGTTGCCACCCAGGATGGAGTACAACGGGCAAAATCGCCCAAAGAGTGGTTGTT
>DHFP01000039.1:1164-4141 GCA_002402315.1 Clostridiales bacterium UBA4821 | reverse complement strand
TAATGATTGATCCGAGCACAACTGCAAATGGCAGCGTAATTGGGGCAAGCACCGATGAAATTAATTTCTGGTATAGCACTACTAATCACAATAGGGTGTACGCATCGTCATTTAAAACCACCTCCGATTCAACCTTAAAAAGGAATATTAGATCTCTACCTGGTGGAGCACTGAATAAGGTGCTGGGACTTCGCCCTGTAAGCTTTAAGTACAAGGATGAACCAGATACGCTGAATAGCGGGAGACAGAATATAGGGTTAATTGCCCAAGAGGTTGAAGCGGTTATCCCCGAAGCGGTATCGTTCAACAGGGTGGGCAATGTTAAGGCGATTGACTACGATATGATAATCCCTGTGCTCATCAAGGCCATCCAGGAGCAGGAAACCCTTATAGAAAGTTTACAGAAGGAGATAAAAAAGCTAAAATCGGGGAGTTCAACATCAAAGGGTTCTACCAATTCCAAAAGCGGTACCGAGGAAACCAACAGCAATTCAGCCATCCTAGAGCAGAACATCCCCAATCCATTTAACCAGAAAACAGAAATACGATTCTTCATCCCTGAAACCTTTAGTCATGCAATGCTTTGCATCTACAACATGAGTGGAATACAGATTAAAAGTTTCTCCATTTCCGAAAAAGGCTATGGCATGATAACCATTAACGGATCAGACCTTCAGGCTGGCATGTACCTGTACACGCTTATTGTCGATGGTATGGAGGTTGACACAAAACGGATGATTCTCACCAAATAAATAACATGACACTTACACCAAAGAATCCTTACTGGCAGAATTCTTTTATATTGGATAAATCCTACCTCTCCTACCAGCGAATAAACTGTCACAGCTTAGCATAGTCTTGTGCGTTTGGATTTGAGCGTGGGGTAAATACGTAATGATGTGTTGATGGTTGCTCATTGCTTGTTGCTCGTTGCTCGTTGTTCGGGGAAAAAGTTAATGGTTGATGGTTGTTTGTTGATAGTAAAAGAAGAGTTTCGGATTTTGAATCTGGAATCTGGAATCTGGAATCTGGAATTTTGAATCTGGAATCTGGAATTTTGAATCTGGAATCTGGAATTTCGAATCTGGAATCTGGAATTTCTAGCCTTGAACTTTGAACCCTAAACCTCAAACCCATCCTTGCCCAGCATATCGCGTTGCTTTTTGCTGAGGTCGTTCTCAAGGCTGAATTAACCTGACTGTTTGTTTGTCATGGACATGCTGTGTGTATTTTGTCAAAAAAAATATAAGTACTATATTGCTGATTATTAGTTAAATACGTTCCATATGGAATATGTAACGCTCTGACTATATGATAGTTAAAATTTATTAATAATCCATTAATAACTTTTAGTAAAAATGTTAATAAGCTTTAGCTGCTATTATGAAAAATTATATGCTTATTATGCTTATTATGCTTATATTTGAATAAGGAAATTTTATACTGAACCAATTTTTAATTATCATAAAAATGAAAATCAAGTATTACCTATTCACATGCCTATTAATTCAAATATGCCAAAACAGCTTTGGACAGAGTTATGAACCAATTGTTGATACCTCAAAAATGTGGGTTGTTTTTGAAAGTCCGAGCATTAATCCAATTTATCCACCTGAAAAAGGACAAACCATTGCATTAAAAATCAAAGATAGTACAATGCTTTCTGATAGTATTTTCTGGTATAATGTGTATGAGGCTACTGATTCTTGTTATAATTTATGGGATTTAAAAGGATACATTCACGAAAAAAATAAAATAGTTAGGTATAAAGACAAAATATTTCCGGAAATTGATACGTTATATAATTTCAATCTAAACATTGGAGATTCAGTTCACTGCTATGGATATTTATACTTTTATATATCAAACATATCGTATGAATTCTTCTGCAATAAAGAAAGAAAGACCTATAATTTAGGATTTTATGGTGGTTTATTGTATAAAATATATGAAGGAATTGGTAGTAACAGAGGTTTGTTAGAACAACACTATTGTGGAATGACAGGTGTTAGTAGATTCCTAGTTTGTTATTATGAAAATGGCATTCTTGTTTATCGGAATCCAGATTTTAATAGCTGCTATATAAATACTTCGGCAGCTATAAACGAGATACCTGATGAAGGTCTTTTTAAAATTTACCCAAACCCCTCTGATGGGTATTTTATTATTGAATCAAAAAATATTACTCCTTCTGAAAAAGTTGATATTTTTATTATTAATAGTTCAGGAAATTTACTCTTAAAATCAAATATCGATAATGAATATAAAATTATCAACCTATCTTCTTTTGCTAAGGGGTTATACTTTTATTACATTATCTCCAAAAATAAAATTTACAAGTCAGGCACTTTAATAATAAAATAGTATGAAGTATATAGTTACATCCTTTATTTTTCTAAATATAATTTTAGAATTATATTCACAGACTATATCAAATAAACTGATAATAAATAATTCAACAGCAATAGATGTTCAAAGCAGAGTTAAATCGCCTATTTTTGGATTATCTATATCAGGATTTACTATTCTTAATGATAAAAATAGTCTTGTTCAGATAATTTTAAAAGACAAGCAAGATAACGAATATTTAATTCAAGAATTTTTCTATCCTCTATTTTCACCTGGCAAACATATTTTTTCTGGCTGTGAAGAAATCGATTTGATTAATAGTGTTTATCCCAAAGAAATTTTAATATTATGTTTAAACGCTGAAGTACATATTGTCGAATTTGATTATTTTAATAACAAGGCATCAACTTTAAGGCATAATATATTATCAACTAAAATACAACAGCAAAATAAATTCAGAACTCCTGACCTATTGTAGTTTAATCTGTCGCAAATTTATAAAGTATAACAACGGGTGTCAACCCGTTGTCATGATGGAATAAACCCATGCAAAAGCCCCGAAGGGGCGACAGTATTAATCCCACAAGTACCTCTCATCGCATTCAATTCCATGTTCACTAAGCAATTG
>DHFP01000039.1:0-1140 GCA_002402315.1 Clostridiales bacterium UBA4821 | reverse complement strand
TTGGGCGTATGTTAGCGAAACGTACTTGGGTCTTGTGTATGCCATCAGATTATGAATTGGTGTCGTCCCTTCGGGACTTTTGTAAGGTTTTTTGTTTTATTGCCCACGACAATAGTCGTGAGTTATACTCTTTCGTCCCTTCGGGGCATTATTTACAATCCAATCACAATATTAATGAAATCTTGCGTGTAAGGTGAGATATTTTACTCTTACCTTATATTCGTATTTTTGGACAAAATTACGACAATATCAGTTTCCACTCAAAAGTTAATAAACGACCGATATACAAACATCAGGTCAGGAGTTCTGTGTTTAGAATTTGGTGTTTAGAATTTTTAGAAAAATACGTCACTATATTTTGCGATGAAAATTTTGTAAAATATTGATTCTCAAGCATGGATCAGGAGTTCTGAATATGTAAAACTTGCGACATTTTATTTCGCTATTAAGCCAGGAGTTCTGAATTGGAGTTAAAGCTCAGTAATAGTTAAAATGCAAGGTAAAAATCGCGGGTAAGCTGCACATAGTCGTCAGAGTATGCCCCCTGGTCATTATGAATAGTAAGGTTAGTTTCAGCCACAGGTTTTTTGGCGGTTTCTAGTTGAAGCATCACCCTTAAAACCCTTTTGCCCGGGTGGGATAGCACGTTAACTTTTTTGGTGCAGTAAAGCCCATGTACACCAGCCTGGGCAATGAATACATTTCCTTCGGTATAGGGAAAAACCCCGCAGAATCGGCCTGAAGGGGCAAGCAAATTTATCACCCCATCAATCAAATGGGTATATGGTAAGGCATCGGAATGTCGCGACAGGTTTCGACTTGTGTGCGGTGATTTAAGCGATTGGTTGAAGTATGGCGGATTTGATACGATAAGGTTATACGACTGCTTTACCGAATGGGCAAAATCCTGAAAGGAACAATTTATAACATCGATACGATTCGCCCATGGCGATAAGGCCACGTTATTGCGGGCATCGGCAGCCGACAGGACATCAATTTCAACCGCGTCGATATGGGCATAGGGGGAGCGTTGGGCAAGCATAAGTGCAATTACTCCGGTGCCAGTGCCTACATCAAGAATGCGATCAGCATCCGAAACATCGGCCCACGCCCCGAGCAGTACACCATCGGTGTTAACCC
>DHFP01000185.1 GCA_002402315.1 Clostridiales bacterium UBA4821 | reverse complement strand
ATTCAAATTTGCACAAGTCAAGTTAGTTAGTTATCTTTAGTGAGTATAAATTAATATATCAAATAATAACATAATGTTCAATTAATAAAAAAATTTATAAAAAATTTTTTTATTAATATATTGTTGACATGAATTGTAGATTATCATATAATCTTTATGGTATTTTAACATATATTAAGTAATAATTTTTATTCATAAAAGCTAGAAAACTTTTATGAATAAATTGATTAAAGTGGGAGGTATATAACATAATGATAAGGACATATCAACCTAAAAATAGACAAAGAATGAAAGAACATGGTTTCAGAAAAAGAATGAAGAATTCAAATGGAAGGAACGTGCTTAAAAGAAGAAGAATAAAGGGAAGAAAGCAGTTATCTGCCTAGGACCGCAAGAATGTGGTCTTTTTTTTAAAATGTATTGGAATTTATGACTATAGATTAATATAATAATTTTTTTATAAAGACATTAGAATAAATTATGACTTAATATGAAAGGATTATGTTTAAATATTTATGATTTCTAAAGGTTTCAGATTAAATGGCTAATACGGTATCTTTAAAGAAAAATAAAGAATTCAAAAAAGTATTTTTTAAAGGTAAGTGGTATAAGGGAAGGTACTTAGTATTATATATACTCCCTAATATATATGACTATAATAGAATTGGAATTGCAGTAAGTAAAAAAACAGGTAATAGTGTTAAAAGAAACCATATTAAGAGAATTATTAGGGAAAGTTACAGATTAAATAAAAATATTATAACAAATGGATTTGATTTCGTAATTTTATGGAAAAGTAAAGATATTGAAGTGATTTACCAAAATGTTTTTAATGATTTAAACAAGTTGTTTAAAAAAAGTGGGTTAATAGATTCGGGGTGTATTAATAATTAGTAAAACAGTTATTATTTTTATAAAACTATACAAAAAATATATATCACCTATAAAAGGTCAAACCTGTAGGTTTTATCCAACGTGTTCTCAATATGCAATTGATGCTCTTAAAAAACATGGTTTACTGAGGGGTATATATTTAACTATAAAAAGACTGCTTAAGTGTCAGCCGTTTCATCCCGGCGGATATGACCCAGTTAAGTAGAAATGATAAGTTATGGAGGAAATAAAAAATGCTTGATTTACTAGCTGGGATTGCTAATGTTTTCGGGATTATATTATTGTTTTTATACAACAATCTATGGTCTAATTTTGGATTAGCTATAATAGTTCTTACAATATTATTAAAGGTAGTGCTTCTTCCGTTGTCTATAAAATCCTTTAATTCTATGGCAAAGATGAATGAAATGCAGCCGTTGATGGCTGAATTACAAAGAAAATATAAGAATGATAAAGAAGCGTTGAATAGGGAAACAATAAAATTATATCAAGAGAAGGGAGCAAACCCTTTAGGTGGATGTCTGCCTGTACTTATACAACTTCCAATATTTATAGGTTTATTCTGGGTTATGGCACAGCCTCTTACATATATGTTTAATTATGATAATGAATTTAAAAATGGACTTATAGTTCAGGAAATACATAGAACTATTAATGAATTTAATGATAAATCCGTAAAAGAAATAGTAGATATGAAACAAAATTTAAATCAAAGAATTGATAAGATAGGAGAGAATTTTAAGTCAAGTACTACCGGTGACTTTAAAAATGCTCTTAAATCAGAATTAAATGATGCGAAAAATACTACTGTAAATGATGAATCCAAACAGATGGTTGATAAGGCAATTTCCAAGGTTAATGACTATTATTTAGAGGTAAGCATTATTAAAAATCAGCAAGATCAACAAAGGATAGCAAATCTTCATAGAAATATGAATTTTTTAGGTATAAACCTTACGGATGTACCTCCTAACGTTTTAGGTGCATGGCCAAAAAAGGAAAATGCCGTGTTGTTGATAGTTCCAATTCTTATGGCTATTAGTACATATTTTTCTTCAAAATACAGCCAGATGCCGGCAAAAGAAGGAGTAAAGAATGAGCAGAATGAAATGCAAAATGCCATGCAAAAGCAAATGATGATAATGATGCCGCTAATGTCTGGTTGGTTTTCATTTATAGTACCCGTGGGATTAAGTCTCTACTGGTTCGTGAGTAATATTCTACAAATGATTCAACAAAAGATATTAATAGATTTGTATTTGAGAAAGAAGGAAAATATCAAGGAGGCGTAGGATATGTTAAAATATGTTGAGAAGACAGGTAAGACCGTGGAAGAAGCTATAGGCTTAGCACTGGAAGATTTAGGGGCAGATAAAGAAAGTGTAGATATAGAAGTTGTTGATGAGGGTAATAAAGGTCTTTTCGGTTTAATTGGATCAAAGCAGGCAAGGGTAAAGGTAACTGTAAAACAGAATTGTAATAATGTTGCTGTTGAAAAGTTTTTAAAAGATATTTTTAAAGAAATGGAAATAAATGTAGACATAGTAATAAATGAAGAAGGTAAGGATATGGATATTAACCTAAAAGGTGATAATATGGGCATCTTAATAGGAAGAAGAGGAGAAACACTAGATGCTCTGCAATATCTTGCCAGTATAGTAGCAAATAAAGGACAGGAAAACTATAAAAAAGTAGTTATCGATACAGAAAACTACCGAAGAAAAAGAGAAGAAACATTGATAAGACTTGCAAATAAGGTTGCAGAAAGGGTGGTAAGGTTTAAAAAAAGTGTAAGCCTAGAACCAATGAACCCTTATGAGAGAAGGATAATTCATTCTGCACTGCAGCAGAATAAGCAAATAGAAACCTATAGTGTTGGAGATGAACCAAATAGAAAAGTAGTTATAGCAATGAGATAATAATAAAACAAAAGATAATAATAAAGCACCTATAGGTGCTTTATTATTATTAGAAAATGGGGATAAACGTTGATTAATGATACAATTGCTGCAATATCTACACCTCCTGGGTGGGGAGGAATAGGGATCGTAAGAATAAGCGGAAAAGATGCATTTAGTGTTATTGAAAGAGTATTTAAGCCTGTAAAGCCCTATAATTTGGAAGATATTAAGACACAAACAGTTAAGTACGGGCATATTGTTGATACTAATAATAATGAAACTATTGATGAGGTTTTAGTATCTTATTTTAAGGAACCTCATACATACACACGTGAAAATATTGTTGAGATTAATTGTCATGGAGGAGCATTGATTGTAAAAAGGATTTTAGAACTTGTAGTTTTTAGCGGTGCCAGGATTGCAGAACCGGGAGAATTTACAAAGAGGGCTTTTCTGAATGGTAGAATTGATTTATCACAGGCAGAGGCTGTAATAGATATAATTAATTCAAAAACAAATGCAGCCAGAAAAACATCTTTAAATCAATTGGAAGGAAGATTATCACAAAAGATAAAAAAAATAAGAAATGTTTTTGTTGAAAGTATAGCAGATATTGAGGCTGCTATTGACTATCCGGAGTATGATATAGAAGAAGTTAGCAGAAACAAATTATTAGAGAGAATGAAATTGAGTTTAGAAAATGTAGATAAATTGGTAAAGACCTTTTTTGAGGGCAAAATTATAAGAGAGGGTATTGATATTGCTATTATCGGCAAACCAAATGTCGGGAAATCATCTCTTCTAAATGCTCTAACACAAAAGGAAAAGGCAATAATTACGGAAGTGCCGGGAACTACGAGAGACATTATAGAAGAGTATATTGAGATTGGAGGGGTAGCGGTACGGATTTTGGATACGGCTGGTTTAAGAGAGACTAAGGATATTGTAGAAAGGATAGGCATTGATAGAACAAAATCAGCAATAGAGAAGGCAGATCTGATATTGCTTGTATTGGATGGCAGTGAACCAATTAATTCCAATGACCTGAAAATATTTGAGATAGTAAAGGATAAGAAGGTTATTTTATTAATAAATAAAAGTGATTTAGAAATTAAACTGAATATTAATGAGATTAATCAAGACTTTATTCAAAAGAGAATAATTGAGGTTTCTGCAAAAGAGGAATTGGGCTTGGATAAAATCGAAGAAACTATTAAAGATATGTTTTTAAGAAAAGAATTTGAAATAGATAATCAATTAATAATTACCAACCTAAGGCATAAGCAAGTGATTAAAGAGGTTAAGAAAGAGATAGAAGAAATAATTGATTCAATTAACGGCGATACCCCGATTGATATTATTTCTGTTTCTATTGTAGAAGCAGCGGATAAATTAGGGGAGATTACGGGTGAGACAGTGGGAGAAGATGTGTTACATACAATATTCAGTAAGTTTTGTATTGGAAAGTGAGAAATATGGGGGGAGGATTACATTGGAATTTTTTGCAGGTGAATACGATGTTGCTGTAATAGGAGCAGGACATGCGGGCTGTGAGGCTGCATTAGCAGCGGCAAGAATGGGCTGCAAGACAATAATATTTTCAATTAATCTTGATAGTGTAGCTAATATGCCTTGTAACCCTTCCGTTGGAGGTACCGGCAAAGGGCATTTGGTTAGAGAAATTGATGCTCTGGGCGGAGAAATGGGCAAAAATACAGATAAAACTTTTATTCAATCAAGGATGCTTAACACAGGAAAGGGACCGGCTGTATTTTCTCTACGAGCCCAAGCAGATAGAAGAGCATATCAAATGGAAATAAAAAAAACTTTAGAGCAGCAAGAAAATTTAGACGTAAAGCAGGCTGAAGTTACAGATATATTAGCAGAGGGAAAAAAGATAAAGGGCGTTAAAACACATACAGGAGCCGTGTATAATGTTAAGGCTGTAGTTGTAACTACCGGGACGTATCTTAGAGGGAAAATACTAATTGGAGACATAAGTTATGAGGGAGGACCGGATGGATTATTTCCTGCAAACAAGCTGTCGCAATCTTTAAAAGGCTTGGGAATTAGTCTGATGAGGTTTAAAACCGGCACACCTGCACGAATTAATGGAAGGACGGTTGATTTCTCAAAGATGGAGGAGCAGCCCGGAGATGATATGATTGTTCCTTTTTCCTTTGAGACGGAAGAATTGAAGAAGGCACAGGTTTCATGCTGGCTGAGCTATACAAATGAAGAAACGCATAAAATTATTAAAGACAATATACATAGGTCTGCTCTTTTCGGAGGGTTTGTCGAGGGAGTCGGTCCAAGGTACTGCCCGTCTATTGAAGATAAAGTGGTAAGATTTGCTGATAAAGAAAGGCATCAAACCTTTATTGAGCCCATGGGGTTGAATACAGAGGAAATGTATATTCAGGGAATGTCAACAAGTTTACCTGAAGATATCCAGCTAAAATTTTTGAGAACCATTCCAGGGCTTGAAAAGGTGAAGATTATGAGACCTGCATATGCAATTGAATATGATTGTATAGATCCTTTACAATTGCAACCGTCCTTGGAGATTAAAGCTATAAACGGCTTGTTTTTTGCCGGCCAGGTCAACGGAAGTTCAGGGTATGAAGAAGCTGCGGCCCAAGGAATAATAGCCGGTATTAATTCAACTCAGTATGTTAAGGGAAAAGAATATTTAATACTAAATAGATCTGAGGCATATATAGGTGTATTGATAGATGACCTCGTAACTAAAGGTACAAAAGAGCCTTACAGGATAATGACATCTAGGTCGGAATACCGCCTTTTGTTGAGACAGGACAATGCAGACTTGAGATTGTTGGAAAAAGGATATGCTATAGGTTTGGTTAGAGAGGAAAGATACCAAAAGTTTTTAAGCAAGAAGAGAAGTATTGAAAAAGAAATTGAAAGACTAGAGAATACCATTATTACACCTACTGAGAAAGCAAACCATATCCTTGAACGGGAAGGTACATCTCCTATTAAAACGGGAGTAAAGTTAAGTGAGTTAATAAAGAGGCCGCAGTTAAACTATAAAATAATTAAGGAAATGGAAGGGAATGATAGCACTTTAACCAGAAGCGAGGCAGAGCAGGTTGAGATTCAGTTGAAATATGAGGGTTATATAAAGAAACAGCGGCAGCAGGTAGAACAGCTAATAAAACTTGAAAACAAAAAGATACCTGATGAAATTGATTTTGAAAGCATCAAAGGGATTAGCCTGGAGGCGAGGCAGAAGCTCTCTCAAATAAAACCTGTATCAGTTGGACAGGCATCTAGAATATCAGGCGTATCTCCTTCAGATATTTCTGTATTGATGGTATATCTCGAACAATATAATAGAGGCAAGAACAAAGAGCAATAAATGGAGGTATTTCTTTTGGAACTTAGAGAGTTTCTTAAAGAAGCGGCAAATAAAATCAATATTACTTTAACCGATCATCAGTTAGAACAGTTCCTCCTATATAAGGATATTCTATTAGAATGGAATAATAGAATAAATCTAACTGCTATTACCGACCCTGAAGAAATTATTATCAAACATTTTATTGACTCTCTTACCTGTGCAAGATATATAAAAGACGGTCAACGAGTGATTGATGTAGGTACTGGTGCCGGATTCCCGGGCATACCATTGAAGATTCTTTTTGCTGATAGAATACAAATTACTCTTCTTGATTCTTTAAATAAAAGGGTCAAATTTTTAAATGAAGCAGTAGCAAGTCTGAAAATAAATGACACAAATATCATGTACGCACGAGCAGAGGACGCGGCTAATAATAATCAGCATAGGGAAAACTATGACATAGCTGTTTCCAGGGCTGTTGCTAATTTGGCGGGGCTTTCGGAATATTGTTTGCCGTTTGTTAAATTAGGCGGGTTCATGGCGAGCATGAAGGGGCCCAAAATTGAAGATGAATTAAAAAGCGTAAAGAAGGCAATGGAAGTACTAGGAGGAAGCATCGAAAAAATTGAGAAAATAACCTTGCCAATGTCAGATATTATTCATGCAATTATTATAATAAAAAAAGTAAAAATAACACCGCACAATTATCCCAGAAAGGCAGGAAAAATCCAAAAGAATCCCCTATGCTAATTAAGCGCTTATCCGCAAATAATTGTACTACTCATTGACTGCTGATTTCCCAAAATACTTCGTTGCCGTCAGTTGCAATAAAGCAATTATTGCGCTTTCCTCCGCCTTGTATTTTGAAAAATCATCTAGCCACTTAGCAGCACCCTTATTCACGGATAAGCTCTAAATGTTTCACGTGAAACATTTTCGGGTTTTAAATATAATTTTAAGAAGCCTGTAATCAAAAAAATCTTTCAATCGAGCAATAATATGTTATAATTATGAATAAATAATTGACCTACAAGGGGGAGACCTGGTGCCTAAAATAATTGCTATAGCTAACCAGAAGGGCGGGGTTGGCAAGACTACTACAGCTGTTAACCTAAGTGCCTGTCTGGCTGCAAAAGATCAAAAAGTCCTATTAATTGATATTGACCCTCAAGGGAATGCAACAAGCGGGTTAGGAAAAAACAAGGGAGATGTTACTCTTTCCATTTATGATGTATTAATTAATGAGGAAAATATCGAAAATGCAATTATTGACACCTGCATAGACGGTCTTAAGCTATGCCCGTCAAGTATCCAGTTGGCCGGGGCAGAAGTTGAACTGGTTTCTATGATTTCAAGGGAAAATAGATTAACCAAGGCATTGGATCCCATAAAAAACAATTATGACTTTATTCTTATAGATTGTCCGCCATCTTTAGGGTTAATAACCCTCAACGCACTCACAGCTGCAAACACCATACTAGTTCCTATTCAATGTGAGTACTATGCTTTAGAAGGGCTTGGGCAGCTTATGAACACAGTCAATCTGGTTCAGAAGCATCTTAACAAGGGCCTGGATGTTGAGGGTGTTGTTCTCACCATGTATGATGCCAGGACAAACTTATCCATGCAAGTAGTAGAGGAGGTTAAGAAGCATTTTAGAGATAAAGTTTATAGGACCATAATTCCTAGAAATGTGAGGCTAAGTGAAGCACCAAGCCACGGACTTCCGATAATTCTTTATGATGAACGGTCTAAAGGGGCTGAGTGTTATCTCGAACTAGCCGAAGAGGTCATAGAATACGCAGACAATCTTAGCTAAAGGTTTATTTTGGAGCATTCCTGTAATGAAATAAAATGAACTTTG
>DHFP01000034.1:4320-7704 GCA_002402315.1 Clostridiales bacterium UBA4821 | reverse complement strand
CACCATACCAAAATGCATACCAAGATAATTCTCTAAGTCTTGCATTTGTAAATCCTTCAGTATGTCTTAATACTTTATCATCTGTTTCTAATGGATATTTTTTACCCGGTATTTTAGAATCTTCCAATATTTTATCAAGATTGCTTTCATAAGATTCCATATTAGTTAAAACTGGTATAGGAAATCCAGTTGGTGATAGAAAATCATTTTTATAATTAATAGAGTTTCTTATCCATGCAGTTGTATTCTCTCTATTAAGAAAAAGTGAAAATTTAGAACCAACATTAAAACCACTATTATAGGGAAATGCATATTGTGCAAAAAAATTAGCAAGGTCATGCCATTCAAATCCACGCTTTATAACTGATAGCGGACTTGGTAAGGATTTATTACGATTAAAATATAAATAATAATGGGCAGTTGTTGTGGTAGTATTTAAAAGTGGGGTAATCGTTGATGGCTCTACTTTAGAAATATATACTTGTTCTCCATCTAACCATTTTGAAGAAATACCATCTGCATCAACAATCTTTGCATATATTTGGGATTTAACTATTTCATCTGGGACTGGGTAATATTTATCTCCAACAACAACAGTCTTCTTAGAAGAATCCATAATTATAATTATAATTATTAATATTTAAACTTTGCCTTATATAAAAAAAAAAAAAAAAAGAGGGGAGGCCTTAAGCCTCGTAATAGTGGAACGCAGCATATAGTTCAATAACGTACTGCTTAGCTATTGCATCCGATGGAACAGTTATTTTAAAGTAAAGCGGAAGCTCTCCTTCAAAAACCAAATCTCCATCTGGGTCTTGATGTACTCCAATTGCAGACGGCATTGACCCGTTGGCCAATTCCTGTCCTCTTGCTATAACAACTCCAGATGCCATATCTGTACCTGTCAGAACTTTCCATGTCCCGTCTATTCCTTCTCTGACAAATAAACCGCCTGTTCCAGCAGTACCCCAACCTATAACGGTATCTCTATCTGTTCCGGCAAGATAAAGAGCTACATCAAATATCTCCCCATCTGGTTTGCTATGGGAAAGATATCTAACTACCTCTTTACTTGTGGTTCCAGCTATTATAGAACCAAAGTTTATTTCCGTTGTTGCTGGGAATTCTTCATTTGCTACTGCACTAAATGATATTGTCGGTGCTACCATATTTTATCATCTCCATATTTTCCTATGTTTTTCCTTCTATTTAAACATTCTCACGCTCAGAGAGGCTCTATGCTATCCCTGATAGAATCATAGGTGTCCTGCGTAAGTATGCCTTCCATTTTGACAAATGCCCCGGGCTGGTATACTGCAACCGTGAACCTCTCAAAGAGTAGGTATTCATAGGTCTGGCGGTCTGTGTATCCATGCTCCTCTATCTGCCAATCATCAGCAACCACAAACTGAGCTATGTCAGGGCCAGACTGGAATAGAAGTGCATCAAGTCCAGAGATTTTACTTGAGCCATCTCTGTTAACATACTTAGGGTCAAGTCTCTGCACGGGCTTAACAGTTATACCAAGTCTCTCTATTGCAGATGCAACTGTATTACCAGCAACATCCTTCTTCTGAAGGTACATCATTGCAAGAGGCGGCACTAGAAGAGTATCAGGCTTGTATCCATCTTCATTAAGCTTGTATATTGCCTTAGCAACCTGTTCCTGAACCTCTGGGAACGGATACTTCGTTAGAGAACCAGATGTCTCTATTGTTTTGCCCTCTTCTGCCTTGTAAACAGATTCTCCAAGTGTCATGTCCCAAGGTGCATCCGAGCAAACAATCTTCTTCTTAGGCATGTTAAGCAATCCGGGGAAATATCCTACTGGTGTTCCGGGTGCGCCGTGCCATACAAGTACATCTTCCCACATTGCAAGGTCTCTTGCAGCAGCTTCGGCATAAACCGTGTTCAGAGGAACTCCAGAACTCTGTGAGCTTATTAAGTCTTCTCTGGTTATCTCAAATTTCCTGCCTATCTTGAAAAGCGGCAATGTGTGCTCTATCTGGTATCCTTCAGCACTCTTAACATCATACTTCGGGAAATCTGCTCCCTTAGCAACAAATGGCACTTGGCCAGATGCTACTTCACGGATAGGCGGTATTTCTCTAAAAGTAAATGCCTGTGCACTTGACGGTATTTTTAGAATCGGCAAAAACTCTCTGCCCTCAAGCATTACTGCTCCACGTGCTATTACCTGCCTTCTTATGTATTCATACTGTTCTCTTGTAAGAAGACCGGCATCCATTTCTTTGTTTTTCATTTCATCAATAGTTTCCATCTTTAATCACCCCAACATAAAAGTAACAGGCTTACCAGCCGCATCGGCACTTACCATTGCTTTGCCTATTACAACATCTGCAGGAGTTTCACCAACAGCAGCTTTGGCAACCATCACGGACTTACCATCAGCCGCAACAGCCAAATCTGCTCCAGCAACTATTGGCTCAGCAGCAGGAACAGTTACTATTCCATGTACACAAATTGCTACTGGTATTCCAACCCTATACTTTGTTGTACCTCTTGTAAGTACAAGAGCAACCTTGTTTTTAATCTCTTCTACAGTAGCTAGTCTAACCACGCCGCCTTCAATCATTAGATAGATAAGATTGCCCTCTCTATCTCTTACTGGTTCTGTGGCTATCGGGTCTTTATCCAAGTACCCAAATACCATTTCTCCGGCCTTGGCCGCTTTTACTGTACCATCAGCATTCAATACTACAAAAGACTGCATTTCTATATCTTCTGCAGGAACTTTTGTTATAGCATAGAATGCCTTTTCAACCCCTGCAAACTGAGATATTGGCACATACTCTATGGTGTATGCCTCTATGGTAGGCAAATCCTTTAGAGTTATACCTTCTCCTAGTTTACTTATATCAACATCTACTGGCATTTTTATTCACTCCTTTTTATTTTGTATAGGTTACCTATACTTAGTCCACTAACTTCAGCCTTCGGCTTTTCCTCTGTTGCAGAGTTAATTACCGTGGTTGAAACTTCTTTTTCAACTTTAATCTTTGCTATTGCATCCTTAAGAACCATTAACCGGTTTATCGAAAATGACAATAGTTCATCCTTCGAATATTCAACTTTATCCTTAATCTCATCTATTACACGTTCTTTCTCCAAGAACTTCTCTGTTATTTCCTTCTCTAGCTTAGCAACATCGACCTCATTCTTTGCCGGCTCAAAGAACTCATCAATAAGTTCTGCTAAAGCTTCATCTTCTTCTGGCCAATTTATCTCAAACTCGGAATAATGGTTCTTTAGATGAGCAAGGCCTTCCTGAACAACTTCACTTGGCACATCACTTCTTATACCACCTCTTGCACCTTTAACTGCCGCATATGCTGCAATTACTCCTCTTCTATTTACATTATA
>DHFP01000034.1:0-4298 GCA_002402315.1 Clostridiales bacterium UBA4821 | reverse complement strand
GCATCTACTGTTATTTCTTTGCCATTCCAAGGTGCTGTTGATTTACCATATTCTGAAGGGTTTTTAGGAACTACCCATCCAGCATTTTCAACAGGGGCATTCTCCTCTACAGTAGAATCCTCTGTTACTGGAACTTCTATATGTTCTTCATTAATCATATTATCATAGGTTATATTAGTGTTATTTGTATTTAAATCTTTCGGCAAATCTTTATCTTCAAAAAACTCTATTACCCCGTTCAGCATTAGGTTAACGCAATTACAGTCATTTCCACTTGCCTTAAAAGATGGGTGTTTATTAAGCCATTCTTGAACATCTTCTTTTATTTTAAACTTACTCTTATCAAATCTAAGAGCCTGAACTGAAGTTGTTTTAGCTCCTTTCTTTCTGGCAACAATAGCCAAAACGCCATCTGTTATTTTAATTGTTCTAAATGTGTCTTTCTCATATTCATCTGGGTCACGAACCCTATATGCCCAATAATTAGGCATTTCCTCTATACCCGGATTTTCCCTATATTCTTCTTTATTTGTCTCTGGCTCAACTATCTGAGGAACTTCTTCTACAACAACAGTTTCATCATTTTTTGTAATTGGCTGTTCCTCGTTTAAAAAGCAACCACATCCAGCATCAATTGAGCAAGCTCCTTTTTCTACAAAAGCAACATGCACCGGGTATATATCAGTTTCAAACCATTTTGCTCTGTTATATTTATCTTGCTCATCTTTATTTATATCTTTTAATGTTGCAAAATATCCTATACTAACATCAATTCCCTTTTCTTTTATCCAATTCATAACTTCATCAAGCTTGTTATCAAAGATATTAAACTTAACCTTTACTTTTCCATCTTCAAAAGAAGAATCAGTAGTATACCCAACTATTTTATCATATGAGTAAAACATTTCATCACCGGGTGGGTGCGTTATATAAATAGGTATATAGTTAAAAAAGATTTTGGCCTTTTCAAGCTCTTCTTCTGACTTATATCCTTCATTTTGTTTACCGACAGCACTAATAGTAGCAACCATATCGGAAATATTTAAATCAATAGAGTCATTATATATCATATAATTGTATATAACTTTTTTACTTAATAAACTTTTCCATTTTTTACTTCTTATTTTTCCTATACAGATATATGATAATAATTACCAAACCACAAACTATTGCAATATCTATTGCCAAATATATATTATTATATAAGGCAATTTTACTATTTACATCATATGACATCTCTTGGGATATTATCTCTGAAGATTCTGGATATTCTGTAAGCATCATTACTTTATTTTCTACTTCTGCTTTTGCAGAATTTGTATAGATATATTTACCATAATTCTTTGCAAGATTATCAACAAAAATTGCATATATTATTGAACTAGCCATTTCAAGAATATTTATTATTTTTGGCAAAAAATCAAACTTGTCTTTATACTTTTTAATATACCAAGCTAAAAATGATAATGCAACCCCGAAACAAAGCATAACCCAGTAAGACCATTCCAATAAAAATATATCCCAAACTTCCATTATTCCACCCCAGTAAAATCTTCTGATATCACCCACGTTTGTGGGTTAAAATCATTAGCTGCGTCAACTATCTCTGCATACCCAGACTGAACTAATAAATAATTAACATTTATGGCTTTCCCATTAGAAACTATATAAGCAATTGCATATATATTATCTTGCATACAATAATCACAAATATCTAAGTATATGGTCTCATCAAGCAATAATATATTTAAAAAGTCTTTAGCACTTGAATTTGTTATTTTAATATCTGCAAATTTAACATTTAATGATTTTCCGCTATCTATTATTTCTATAGAATAATCATCATTCACTTTACTAAATTTCCCATATGTCCCAAATTTTTCTGTATTTAATGTATTCTCTCCTCTGATTAATCCAATATAACCTCTTTCATTTGGTATAGGCCTAACCATTAATGCCCCTAAAACCGAACTAATTATTATTATTAAAGCAACCAATGTCACAAACGTATAATTTTTAGGATTAGCAAGCCAAAGCCATTTACTATGCCTTTTTTTAGGTTGTATAAAATTAATTGTTTTCTTCCAGTTCTCCTCTTCAATATATGATTTGAATTGCTCCATATAATTGTGTATAATCTTATAAGTATTTGAACTTTTCTGTTTTTAATAAAGCAAGATTTAAATAAAAGATTACTCATATAATGTATTATGAATGTCCCAACAATAGACAAACTTATATCAAAAATAGAAACCGAAGATGGAGAAATTTGTTCTATTTACCAGAAACAATATAATTCATCATTAAATATTCCACATATAAAAGTTATTCTTGATGTAGATACATATTCAAAAATAGAACATTCTGATTATTTGTTTAATAATACTACTAATTCAAAACCAATAGCACATAATAAAGAAGCAAACGTTTATGTAGTATATTGCGGCAGAAATTCAGGTATAGTTCCACCAATTATGTCTCCGCCAATTTACATTGATACCGAATTTTTTCCAGTAGGGAAAACAATTATGGCAGATGGAACAGAATATATAATAAAAGAACCATTTAGAAAATATCAAACAGCTAAAAATATTTATGGGTTTGGATTAGGAAGCAATGTATATGCAGATAGTTCCAATTTATTGCATATTGATGTCTATGACTTCAGAACTCCACAATATTGTTGGATTAATGAAACTTATTTTAATGAATGGTATATTTAAGTTTATAATTCCCAATATATTGATAATTTGTCTTCTCCATATTGTATAGGTGTATCAACAAGAAGTTTAACTCCAGAATAATAATTAAAAGGGTCATTTGTTGAAATAAGAATATTCCTAATAGGAATTGCAAATGTCAAATATTTATCCTCTTGCACATTATTTATTAATTCTACTTCTTGCATTACTCCACTACTCACTAATTGATTTGTAGAAAAACGTTGGTTCCATTTTTCGCCATTCCATTCTAAAACATTCCAAACCGAACCGGGAGCAGCTTCAGCAATAAATTGTAGTTTAATATTATTTATAGAATAAATATCTAATTTAAATTTACAAAATAAAGCAGATGTTGATTTTAAAAAACTGCAAGATACCCCCACTTTTCCATTTGTTGTAGAGATAACAGAATATTCTTCCGTAGTTAATTCAACCAAATTATTATTATAGTTTGGGTTAGTACTTTCATTAACCCCTGAACCTTTTCTTGCAATATGAGTTTTGCTTGGATTTATTATCCCATCAAAAGTATATATTTTAGTCATAATTATTATATAATGTTTTTTATATTTAAATTTTTATTATAGCACAATAATCTTGTATTTGTCTTGCTTAAAAAATGACGCAAGTTCAATAACTTCTATGCCCGCATTTTTATCGTGCTTCTCTTTATCAACGTGCCCGTGACCAGCCATCCAGAACGTTATTTTCTTAGAATGCGGTTTTAAAACATCGCAAACTCTATTATATTCTTTTAGAGTAAAATCTGCTAATCCAAGTGTTGGTAATCTTGGCAAGACTTCAGACTGCCAACCTCTTTCAAATGGGTTATGTAGAGGAGTATGTGCAAATATATATGTGCGCAAATTGTCCTTCTTTAAAATCTTATCTATCCATTCAAGTTGGTCTTCGTCTATATCTGCACGTGGCCCATTTAATCTTGGACGGCTATTAAAGTCCAAACACATTATTCTCTTTTCTCCATTAGTAAAAGTATAATTAAGTAAATATCTATCTCCGCCAAGTGCATCTATATCATCAATGAAAGTTCTGACAAAATTACTATCATCTGGCTTTGATATGCGGTTCTTCTTGTAGCAATCGTGATTACCAATAATGGGCACAATTTTTGCCTTTCTAACAATATTAGTAAGCATAATTTCTATGTTCATCATTTCTTCTATAGACCCACTATTAGTTATATCTCCCAATAAAACGATATAATCGCAACTATGGTTTAAATACACTAATATCTTTTCAAGTTTCTTCATATCTAAAATAGAATTGCCATAGTGGATATCAGCCATAACACCAATAGAAAGCATATAATATTTATTGTATTTCAACTTTAAATAGTTTTGCCTATTTAAAGAAGTTTTGCTATTCGACTTTCTCTGATATACAGATATTTGCATAATTCAGAATCTATCACAGTAGAATTATACGCAAGATAAGAATGACTATGGTCTATTTTAACAGAGTGAGAGTGTCCTCCTGCGCCCCCCGTGCTTCCACCTTCTGGATTACTATGATAATGATTAGATTCAGAATCTGTATTTGCACTTCCAGAATATT
>DHFP01000249.1 GCA_002402315.1 Clostridiales bacterium UBA4821 | reverse complement strand
GTAACTGCACCAGTAGCAATTTTAGAATCTATAATAATACCGTCAGTTATTTGCGCCGAATTATATAGCTTAATAAGTCTTGCAATTGCTTTCTTAGTCTTATTAGCTGCAACCGATTCGCTCACATCAACAATTACAATTAAGTCATCGGCAGCAATTGAACTCGCCTCAACTAATTCAGATATCTTTTTTACAATGGGGTCTGCCATAAAATTAGCCTCTCAATTCCTCTGTACCTACCAAACGGGTTTCCTTTAAATTCCCGCCAGCAAGATCTACACTAATTCGTTCAGCACCTGCAATAATTTTCTCACTATACAAACTATCAACTAAATATACCATGCCAACTTCAATATTTTTATCTGCAAGTGCTGTTATAGTTTGTTCATGTCTTGATTGAGCGTAAAGCACAATACGATCTAACACAGTTTGCCCAACATCCTTACTCACCAAAGTAGCATCTGATATTCTCCAAGCGTTTGGTGCGGCCATGATTGAATACAAACGCCAATAAACTACAGTAGGGTCATCATACTTACTGGCAGAAGCATCATATACAGCGCCCTCTGTATAATTCTGCTGCGCATCTGGATTGTTCCACATCAATGCCTGCGTATTATCCTCATAAGGATGCCCAGTAATAGTAACTGTTGACGGAATGATTATGTGCAAATTTATAGAGTTCGGCCCATATTGCCATGCACCAGTTTTACCAATAATAGTAACATTAGGATAAATCCCACTATCCTCTGTAACAATAACTTCTCCAGCTTCCGTTACAATCCATTCTGGAATATCTCCAGCGCCATTAACAAGTACATCGCCATATGGCTTTTCATAAACAATTTTATAATCGCCAGGCGCAAGAGTGTCGCTAAATATTGTCTCAACTGTATCAGACTTAATGTAGTCATGAGTAATAAGCTCAACACCAGTTACCATTTGCAAGATTACTAATTCTTGCCTATCTAACTTCTCCAAATCCGTAATAGAGTCATAAACGATAAAGTCAGAATATCGCACATTTGAATCGTCATAAACTGCGTTTTCGTCATCATAATACACAGGAAAAACAGCCCTTGCATTCGGCAATCTTGCTGGTCTAAGAAGTACATAATCTATGCCCTGAGTAATGGGGTGTGCACCAGCAGCAAAACATACCTGTTGTAAAGCTTCACGCAAAGTTATGTTCCCTTTTATATAACCTTTTAATTCAATATTTGCCAATTCTGGATCAACCACAATATCACAAGGAGCATATACCTCTAAATCACTTAAAATCTTAGAAAGGCTGGTGGGCTGCTCATAAAACACACCATCAAAAATGATATTCTCCATTACACCTATAGCGTCATGTAAACTAAATTTAATCACATCCTTAGACGGATTATTCCATTCATCTATGTAGAAATGGCTGATTAGCTTTTCTATTCCATCTACATACTCTATAAGGTCTGCTTGAGTATTAGCTTTGAGTGTCTGAAAATAACGAGCATCACTAAATGGATTAAAATCACTATTAGTTGTATATACAGTAACTTCTGCCGTTGACGCTGGCAGTTCCATACCGAGAGGACTAATTTCTTGAGTAACATTTGCACCAATTATATCTCGATCTTTAAACTCAATCGTCTCACCCTGCAAATAGAGCCTGAGTATGGGGTAAGTTATCATCATCCGCTCCGAGGCGCCTTTGCCACAAACGAAGTGCTAAGAGATTTCCAGTACGGCATACCATTTTTTAGCTTGATAAGTTCATGTTTGGTTTGCGCAAAATATCCTTCCTGAGTATATTCACCATCCTCATCCCATAATGTAACACTGTGAAACTCCACAGGCTCGGACAATTTTCGCCATAACCTTGCATACTCAGCAGAATTTTGAAAACTCGGAGCAAAGGTTAGTTCGAAGTTATAAAAAACCCCAATTAACTCGCGATGTAACACACCATCATTTGTGCGCTCCGCATATTTATCCAACATGTCTGCGGACATCGATACACTTGTAATAGGAACATCAAAATTTTCACCGTCTATTCTAATCATGCTAACCGCCCAGCAACCAAGCTTGTACCAACACGCTTATTTTCTTTATCAATGTAAGGCTTAAGAACACGTATAAGTGAACCTAAATCGCCTGCGAAATTAATTGTAATTACTTGGCCTTGCGCTCCGCCGACTTCCTCGCGCACAATTTTTCTGATTAGGCTTTCTGGGGCTTCCAAATTGCGCCCTACTTTTTGGTCTCCCAAAACAGCCAAAAACTCAGAATTTGGAGGTATTACCGCACCAGTAGCAAGATATGGGATTTGAGGTGCTGTAACATAGCCAAAATTGAACCCAAAAGTTTCGCCACCAAGCCGCGGAACCCACCAAGGAATATCCCACGATAAGGTATTTATAGCTCTAATAATAGCGTTTATACCCTCAACCGCACCGCTAATCATGCCATTTATAAAGCCAATGACATCATTAATAAGACCCCTTACTGTATCTTTTATATCAGTCCAAGTATTGATAAAGAAGGATTTAATACTCTGCGTAGCAGTGTCCCAAGCTCCAACTAACGGATCAATAATATTGGTCTGAAACCATGTTGAGACAGGTTCCCAAACACCAACGATATCATTCCAGAGATTTGAGAAAAACCCACTTACATCAGTCCATATACCTTTAAACCAATTGGTTACAGGGGTTGTAACATTAGTATTAAACCACTCACCAGCACCATTCCAAATCCCTACAATGTCGCCCCAAAGATCTGAGAAAAAGCCACTAACATCTTCCCATAAACCTTCAAAGAAATCCACAACTGGAATAATTACATGCTCATTAAACCAATCACCTGCGCCATTCCAAATTTCAACGATGTCATTCCAAAGACCCTCAAAGAACCCCTTAACATCTTCTATTGCTTGAGCAATCCAGTCTTTAATCTCTGTAAAATTCTCTATAACAAAAGTAACTAACCCTGCAACTGCAATAGCAATCCCAGCAATAGGGCCAAGAAATACAGTACCAAGAATAGCAGCAGCACCAATTAGAACATATTTAAATTCATCGAGCCATTCTATAACAATTGCAATCTTTTCCTTAACTAAATCCAAATTATTCGCTACCCAGCCAATAGCAGCAAGTAAAAGCCCCAATGCTGCAACTACAAGCAATGCTGGTGCATGTACTGCCAGAAAAGCAACTGCAACACCCATCAAAAGCATAGTCAATAACTGAAAAGCGTCAGGATTGTTTCTAATCCATTTTGCTAAAGCATCAACAACAGCCGTAAGTCCATCAATGACAACTATAAGACCATCTCTGACAAGAGTTATAAATCCAGTAATCACAGAATTATCAGGGAAAAACCTCTCCCATACCCCCATAACAGCCTTCCCAAGTCTGCCAAAAGCTTCACCTAACCGTCCAAAAGCATCACCTAAAGGTTGCAGAAATCTTTTGATTCTTTCAGCAATCGTTTCTAATTCATCTAATGATTCCTCAAAAGGTGTAATTTCAGGCGGTTCAACTGGAATCACCTCTCCCCCACCTCCGCCTCCACCACCACCTGTTTTTTGCGCTAATACATCCAGCTTATCAAACGATGCTAACGCTCCCTTTGCTGCTTTTCCTGCTTCGCCCATATTATCACCGAGTTCTCCGTAGGCATCTGCTAATTCCTCAACAGGCTCAGCATCAACAGCACCAACCTCTGTACCAAATAATAAATTTAATACCCGACCAATAATATTAAATAATTGAGTAAATTTTCTTATAATATTAGTAAGTACAGGAACAATTTGATTCAGCACAGGAATTACCATATTCCCAACTGCAGTTTTCAAACTAATCATTGCTGCTGTAAGTTGAGCAACACGCCCAGCATATGTCTGAGTATAGGTTGCAGCAGCCCCAGTATAGGCTGCACCCTCGCGCATTACCCCGTTATATTCTGCAATTCGCTTTTCAGCGATTGTCATTTGAGAAATGGTAGTTCCTGTCTCTTTGGCATACGCTTGCCACATTTTAAACAAGTTTTGCTCAATACCAGCCGCATCAGACAAAATAGATCGTTCAGTTCTGAAACCCATCGTGGTGGCTTCAATAGCACCACCAATATCATACTGAGAACGCCGTAGATACACTGCTGAATCCTTGAAAACATTAAGCATATCTTCAAGCTGTTTTGTATCATAGCCGCGTGCCAACAAGTTTCGATACGCCTTCTGCGCATTCATCATTGGTACTAAGCCATCAGCAGTATATTCTTGCAAAAAGTTCTTTGCCTGCTGAATATCGCGCCCCTGGGCTTTCAACAAGAACTCTAAACCTTTCCAGCCCGCCTCCATTTGCACAGCAGTTTCCACGCTCTTTTTCCCAAAGTTCACGAGAGCAGCTACACTAAATGTAACACCAAGCATAGTAGCCAAACTGCCCAGGCTTCCCATCATGCTTTTTATTCCCTTGTTAAATCCAGCAGTTGATAGAGTGGTGTTTATCCGCACGGATCCGTCATACATGCGAAGACTCCTCCTTTCTCTTTCGCCACCATTCCTTTACCCCCGCAGAAACCTTAGCATTATGTTCCTCTGAATGTTTTTTACCGAGATTACCGTGCGCACTATTATTTCCCATATGAGCAATGGACAATTTCTCGCGATGCTCTTCTGATAACGGTTTACCAGTATACATTATCGATAACTTTTTATAATGTTCTGGAGAACATCCTGAATGCTTGTTTGACGCCCTCATTCTGGCACGAGTTTCATCCGACGCCTTACGACCTTTTTGAACTTCAGATATTTTTTTTCTTGTTTCTTCTGATAAATTAACACCTTTTCTCGGACTTGGTTTTCCCTTCTTTGCAGTAGACATTTTTGCTTTTGTTTCCGCAGAAAACTCACGCCCTTTAAATGCTTCAGACAATTTTATCTTAGTCTCCGCAGAAACCTTTCTTCCTTTTTGTGCCTCAGACATTTTTGCTTTTGTCTCATCAGAGAGCTTTTTACCCCTATGCGATTCAGATAGCTTTGTTCTGGTTTCATCAGAACGCTTAATACCCAAGGAGCTTCCTGCAGTTGGAGATATATTGTAAACGGGTTTCATATTATCAATGTAAAACTGTTCTCGCTCAAGAAGCAATTCTTTAATTCCATCACAAATTTCAAGAATCTCAAATTTGAAAGCTTCACTACCATATTTATTCCATGCATTCTGTAAATGTGGGGAATGGTGTTTGTTTTTATTTAAAAGCTCAATATGGTCATTCCATCTATCTTGAATGTCTATGGTAGATCCAATATATTTATTACCATTAACAATATTGATTATCGCATAAATGCCAGAAGTCATCAACTTCTCCTTCGACCTTCCCAGAATCTTTTCTGGTCTTCCTCAGGCAAGAGTTTGATAAACTCAATTTCATTCTCATCAAGCTCTTTCTCAGTATGGGTAGTTAGGAAAAATTCATCACCATACTCAGCGATGTATTCTCTTTCATAATCAGTGGTCTTACCGTCATAATATCGCTTTCTGAGACTCACTAAATTACAAAAAGCAGTATCTGCTCCAAGGTCTGAAAATAAGGATACAAACCGCCACCAGTGCATTTGAGCTGTTTGCAAATCGATACCATGAGTTTGATTAAACGCTGCGTAGATTAACTTTGCATCCTGTGAAAAAGAATACAATCTTGGCTTCCCCTCAGTAGATGGCGGGGACTCATCGCCAACATTTAAAAATTTGATAGCTTTTTGCATGGCAATTTGATAGAACTCTGGTTCGCGGTCTTCTGGTAAATTTTTATAAAGACGCTTCAGCATGAGATATGCGCATTCATCTCTATCAAACTCGGAGCTTTCAAAGTCTGCCATGATTTGCA
>DHFP01000104.1:2850-4263 GCA_002402315.1 Clostridiales bacterium UBA4821 | reverse complement strand
AATACTTCCATAAAATGATATTACAAAAGATAACTCTTTGGAAAATATGGAAGGTATGTTGGTCATGAAGGGAATAATTCTTGCAGGCGGAACGGGTTTGAGATTGTATCCGCTTACAAAAGTTACTAATAAACATTTATTACCTGTAGGTAAATATCCAATGATATTCCATCCGGTTTTCAGGCTAAAAGAAGCCGGAATAGACGAGATTTTGATCGTAACCAGTGTTGACCATATGGGTGATGTCGTTAATTTGCTTGGGAGCGGCAAGGATATGGGTGTAAGGTTTACCTACAAGGTCCAGGATGAAGCGGGAGGAATTGCACAGGCTTTAGGTTTATCCGAACATTTTGTTGGTAATGACAAATGCGTAGTAATCCTGGGAGACAATATATTTAGAAAAGATATAACTGAATTTGTTGATAACTTTAGAAAGCAGGAAAAAGGAGCTAAAATCCTGATAAAAACGGTTGGCGACCCGCATAGGTTTGGTGTGGCTGAGCTGTCAGGGGATAAGATAGTATCTATCGAAGAGAAGCCTAAGAATCCCAAGAGCAATTATGCTGTAACCGGTATATACATGTACGACAACGACGTGTTTAGCATAATAAAGACGTTAAAGCCTTCGGGAAGAGGCGAACTTGAGATTACCGATGTCAACAATGAATATATTAGGCGTGGCATCATGACTTATGATATCCTGGACAGCTGGTGGAGCGATGCAGGTACTTTCGAGTCACTGATACGGGCAAATGAATTGGCAACAGACTTGCAAATCAGCTTTTAGCCAGAAGCCAAACCGAGAGGAGCGAGGTTTATGATCAAAGATGTACTTGAAAAGAAACTTGTCAAGCATACTGATGACAGGGGGGTTTTCATGGAAATACTCAGGGATGATGATAACCTGCTCAAAAGGTTTGGGCAGGCTTCCATGTCTATGTCATACCCGGGAGTTATCAAAGCATTTCACTACCATAAGGAGCAGGATGACTTGTGGTTCTTTCCATCCGGCAATGCCCAGGTTGTACTGTATGATATGAGAGAGGATTCCCCGACTAAAGGAGAAACCAATGTATTTTACATGGGTGAGAATAATCCCATTCTTTTATATATTCCGGTTGGAGTAGCACATGGCTATAGGGTGCTGGGCAATACACCTGCTGCTATTGTTTACTTTACTACTAAATCATACGATCCTAAAGACCCTGATGAACTGAGAATACCCTGGGATGATTCCACTATTGGTTTTGATTGGAGCACGAAAAACCGGTAGGGTTCATGGAATGAAGACCCTCTAAGCCTTGCAGTTCGTTCCCTCAGCAGGGAGGATAGGCGGGTCTTATTACCGAGGATTCCAGATTATAGTTTAATCGAAAAGACAGGAGGCAGAAGAGCTTGAAGAACCAACAGCCA
>DHFP01000104.1:0-2836 GCA_002402315.1 Clostridiales bacterium UBA4821 | reverse complement strand
AACTACAAGGTAATAAATCTGGATGCCTTAACATATGCGGGAAATTTAAGAAACTTAAGAGATGTTAAAAATCATCCAAGATATAAATTCATCAAGGGAAATGTTTGTGACAAGAATTTAGTAGAAGAGATATTCAGCGATTATAAACCCAGCATAGTGATAAACTTTGCGGCGGAGTCGCATGTTGACAGGAGTATTGACGACCCGCGTGCCTTCCTCGACACAAATATTATGGGCACCTACATCCTTCTGGAAACTGCGAAGAGATACTGGGAGCCAACAACCGACAGCCAACAGCAAACAGCCAGGTTTATCCAGGTTTCTACCGACGAAGTCTACGGTGAGTTGGGGGAAGAAGGTTATTTCACAGAGGAAACTCCACTTGCGCCAAACAGCCCATATTCGGCAAGCAAAGCATCTGCTGATATGCTGGCACGCTCATATTTTCGCACCTATGGCATGCCTTTAATAATAACCAGGTGTTCTAATAACTATGGACCCTATCAGTTTCCTGAGAAGCTTATGCCGCTAATGATTTCAAATGCTATGGAAGATAAAGAACTGCCGGTATATGGAGATGGGCTTAACGTAAGAGACTGGATATATGTAGAGGATCATTGCAGAGGCATTTTGGCAGCAATGACGTCAGGAAAGGTTGGAGAGGCATATAATTTTGGAAGCAATAATGAGAAGAAGAATATAGAGATAGTAAAGCTCATATTGGATAAGCTGGATAAGCCGGAGAATCTTATCAAATATGTCAAGGACAGGTTGGGACATGACAGGAGATATGCAATTGATGCTTCAAAAGCCGTAAGCAAGTTAAATTGGAAGCCTCTCATCGATTTTGAACAGGGAATAAAAAAAACTATTCAGTGGTATATTGACAACAAGGATTGGCGGCAGGAGATAAAAAGTGGTGAGTATATGCATTATTACAGTAAAGTGTATGATAATTAAATAATGATTCAAGGGTTTACAATGAAACTTGCCTGAATTACAATAGTTTAGGGAAGTATTTTTACCGGAGGAGCTAATGGACCTATCAATAATAATCGTAAATTTTAAATCGAAGGATTTTACCGATGCTTGTATAAAGTCCATATATGAACATACACATATAATATCATTTGAAATAATAGTAGTTGATAACAACTCTGGTGACGGCTGTATGGGAATGCTTAAGGAGAAGTATCCTAAGGTCAAGGGGCATCAAAACAACGAAAATGTTGGATTCTCCCGGGCAAATAATGTCGGTATAAGGCTTGCGACCGGAAGATATCTGTTACTGCTTAATCCTGATACTATCATCTTTGACAGGGCGCTTGAAAAGATGATTGAATTTATGGATGCCCACTCGGATGTAGGAGTATCCGGATGCAGGGTGGAGAACCCTGACGGTTCGCTCCAAAAGGCTTGTAGGAGAAGCATACCAACACCTGTTGTGGCATTTTTTAAGATCTCCGGTCTCAGCAAGTTATTTCCTAAAAGCAGAATACTTTCAAAATATAATCTTTCTTTTGTGCGTGCAAGCAAGCAAATTGAAGTTGACGCAGTATCAGGAGCTTTTCTTATGTTTAGAAGCGAGGTGCTCGACGATATAGGAGGCCTTGACGAGGAGTACTTCATGTACGCTGAGGATATTGACTTCTGCTATAGGGCAAAGAGAAAAGGCTGGAAGGTGATGTATTACCCTCATGCCAGGATAACACACTTTAAAGGAGAAAGCAGTAAGCATTTAAGCATGAAGGCTACCAAGGCTTACTATGACTCCATGGCAATCTTTTTTAGAAAAAATCTGGAGAGGAAAACATTTATTATTCTGCGGTTTCTTGTTTACTTTGGGATATGGTTTTTAAAGCAGATTGCTATATTGAAGGTTATGATTAATATTAAAAGGAAGGTGGGAACGAAAGATTAGTAAAAGGATGGATACTATGAGAATTATTATTACAGGAGCAAATGGGCAGCTTGGAGCAGAGCTTAAGAAAGTTTTAGAAGGACACAACATATACGCCTTTAGCAAAGAACAGCTTGATATAACCATCCCAACAAATGTCAGGGAGAAAATTGAGGAATTCGAGCCGGATGTTGTTATACATTGTGCGGCTTATACAAACGTGGATGGTTGTGAGTCGAATGCTGATCTTGCATACAGGGTAAATGCTGCAGGAGCAGGGAATGTGGCTGCCGAGTGCCTTAAAACAGGAGCCGCTATGGTTTATGTTTCAACAGATTATGTGTTTGATGGGCAAAAGGGGCAGCCCTATTATGAATTTGATCAGCCTGACCCCAAAAACACTTACGGAAAGACAAAGCTGGCCGGAGAGGAAATAGTAAAGAATACATTAAGAAAGCATTACATTGTGAGAACTGCTTGGTTATACGGCAGGGAAGGTAAGAACTTTGTAAAAACCATGCTTCAATTGGCTGAGACACAGAAGACTGTTAATGTTGTAAATGACCAGTTCGGAAGCCCCACAAATGCGTATGATCTGGCAAGAGCTATAAAGTTGTTGATAGAGTCAGAAAAATACGGAATTTATCATGTAACTAACTCAGGAAGCTGTTCCTGGTATGACTTTGCTAAGAAGATATTTGAAGTCAAGGGTTTGGATGTCAAGGTTAATCCACTTATAACCGAGCAGATAAATAGACCGGCACAAAGACCGGAGTATTCGGTTTTGAAGAACTTTAATCTTGAAGTTAATTTCAAATACAAAATGAGACCATGGGAGGAAGCACTCATAGAATATCTCACTTAGAACCTGACCCAACTACCGCCAATGGCCAAAAGCCAACAGAGATGGCAGTTACGGCGAATTCATGAAGCAAA
>DHFP01000181.1 GCA_002402315.1 Clostridiales bacterium UBA4821 | reverse complement strand
GGGACATAGAGGTTTTCTTCAAAATGTGCAAGTCACATCTGGCGCTTGGCAAAGAGTATCAGGGCAGAAGTTACGATGCACAAGTTTCGACAACTGCAATTGTTTTTCTTCGATACATGATGATCGCGGAGTCAGTGCGCAAAGATAGCGACCAAAGGACCTGGGGAGAGATATTTTTCAGATTTTGCGATGAAGTCAAGGATATTCAATATACAGAATCTGTGAAACTGTTGGTAAATGCTCTAATTGACATACTTAGGGAATCTCCGGTCCTTACGGCCGAACAAGTGGATGATCTAATTGAACAATTCCTGAAGGTCCTGCCAAAATGCATTAAGACAGGACTTAGACTGTCGGCGTAGCGATTCCTGCTTATTTAATATAGATTATCCAAGTGGGAAAGTTGAGTGAAAGAAATAGAATTCGTTATGGAAGGGCTGGCGCTAAAAGCATATTAGGTCTTTATGAGGACTTTAAAAAATACATCGAGAGATATAATTATATTGTATATAGAATTGATATATTAGCTTCCTACATGTCCCAATTATCAGAAAATGATAAAAAGTATATAGATTATTTAGATGAGTATAATGAGTCATATAATAGCTATCTTGAATTATCCAGTGAGTTCGATATTCCAGTAGAATCTGAAATATCTTCTAAGAGTGGAATATATGCCTTCTCTCACGAAACTTTTTACAGAGTGGTCAAAGAATTCAAAAAAAATATGTGAATTGGCCTCGAAAAAAATCCGGTTGAAGCTTTCTGGGAGAAATGCAATAATTCTGCGATTATTTTGAATTGCTAAGTGAAGCTTTGGTTCATAGAAAAAAAGAACCCCAAATCGTAGGGGTTCAGGTTCTAGAATCACTTCTCGCCAGTTATGATATCTGCCACGATGGACATCACGAGACCTATTTTCTTGATCCAGGATAAGATATTCAAATCCAGTCCTCCCTTCTTCTAGTATTCACTTGCTAAGAGCATTGTTGAATAATCACCATCATCTATCACGAAGATCCGCAGATTTTCTGATGATAGTTCGCCAACTACCTGTACTGTATTCTCATATTCGGGCTCTTCCTGGCGATGTGTTATTTTAACGATCCGATCAGGTAGCTGCTCAAGAATGAAAACTTGAAGGTAGTCTTTAGGTGGATCCATAGTCTCTATCATGTTCCATAGCCTCATTTGAATTGATGTGCTTACCTCTGCATTTATGCCTCTAGTCAGGTATCTCATTTTGTCGAACATTTTCAATCACCTATATTATTCCTTTCTCTTTCATACTGTAAAATGAATCATCACCTATAATCACATGGTCAAGCAGTTCAATACCCATTAGTTTGCCGCATTCAACAATTCTTTGGGTGGCGGCATAATCTTCATTTGATGGAGTAGGATCTCCTGATGGATGGTTATGATAGAGGATAATGGATGCAGAATTACTAAGAATAGCTGCCTTGAAGACTTCTCTTGGATGTATGACAGAACTGTTTAGAGAACCTATTGAAACGACATTAATCGCAAGTGGCTGATTCTTGGTATCCAGGCAGCAGACCACTAGCTCCTCTCTATCTGCTCCTTCCATGAAATTTCTACCCATCTCGTAAGCGTCATTTGGTGAGGTTATTTTCCTTTTCCCGTAGAGAAAGCTAGAGTCCTTAACCATCTTTATTGTTACGATGCTTATTCTTTTAGACGGGGTTTCGGGATTTTCATTGATAGATAATCCACTTGAGCGATGGTTGATTTTGTCCAAATTATACAGATTCTTCACTATTGATTTCCTCCACGATAGGTTCTTCTTCAATCAGCATTTCATTACTGGTATCATCTAGCTTTTCCTTTTGCACTGCTGATGGCCTTGGTTTCTTTGCTGGATTCAAAACTTTTCTTAGCATTTCAATGAGCTCTGAAGAGAATACATTGTTGGCAATTGAGTCCTTGAAAAGCTCAACTAACTCCAACTCGGTTACATCCAGAGATCTTGCGATATACTTCTCTGTATGATTTTTCAAGTCCTTGTACAAGCTGAACCTGATTTCAAATCTCTTCAGACCTTTAACGTAGATTTTCTCGATACAGTAGGTGTAATCCTCATCTACATATCTTCCTTGGTTATGAATCTCACAGTATTTTGTTTCCTTGATGATTTTTTGAGTAATGGACATTTTTCACCTCCAAATTAATAGACCTTAACCATTCGCGTGGTTAAGGTCTGTATTGATTGAGTATTCCTTGTGGAGTCATTTCGTATGCGAGTATTATGAGGATTCCATAGTCTGAGCTAAGTAGGAAGAGAGAGCTTGTGTAGAATCTTCCGCTCTCACAATCGATGATATCCACATATTCAGTTGTTGGATTATCGGTGAAGTTAGTATTATGAATGACTTCCAATTCTCTGAGGTCCTCTTCACTTTCAGCAAAAACTACATAACCACCTAGATTCCGGATGATATCCCTATCCTCACCATATTCACTATCAAGAATTTGTAACGTGTCTAATGCATTTTGCTGGATCTCTTCCTCCAGGTGTGCAAGCATAGGTAGGTCTTTAGTATTCTTAAGTTTGATCATTTAATGCCTCCAATCGATTTTAATCAAGATCATAATATATGTTTTCATTGATCATTCGATTCGGAATATGATACTTACTAAGAATTGGAGTGAAAATTTTGCAATAAGGATCGTAGAATGGGTTATTTATCATACCTGATATCTTGTTGGTTTTAATAATTCTATTGAAACTTATATAAAGTAATATATGAATTTTCATAGTATAATATAAACGTATACAGTAATGGTAATATTACATTCTTAGTGAGGTCTACTGATTTCGGATGCTTTTCATGGGGGAATTTAGTAAAACAGGATAATGCAACTAAGTAAAATTGAGGTAAATAATGTTATAAATCTACCTAAATGGGTAGTATTAGTCGGGCTTTTCGTATCCGTATATCAACCTTTAATTACACGTTTCATCAGGGTGTCCAGATAGTAATCCAGTGAGAGCATTCAATTAATTTAGGAGATGTACTAAGTGCTCCTAACTAATAATAGCTCCTAAAATGCATAGAAAAAATCTCATATAATATATATTCGTTGTAACTAAGCGGGGCTAGAGCTAAAATGGAAGAAATGGCAAAGTGAGGTGTGGTTTTATGGTAGTTAGTTACAATAAGCTCTGGAAACTTCTTATTGATAATAAAATGAAAAAAATAGAATTGATGGAGGCTGCTGGTATTGGTACCACTACCCTATCGAAGCTTGGAAAAGACCAATTTGTTAGCATGGAAGTGCTGGTTAAGATCTGCAAGGTATTAAATTGCAATATTGGAGATATCGTTGATATTGTAAATGATGATGAACAATGATTAAGAGCCTAGACTAATTATCAAAGCAATCAAAATTCGGAAAAATTGGAGGAGTCAAGCATGAAAGCGTTATATGAACTTTGTAAACCACGTGAGAGCGTATTTGATGAAAAGAAGCGTGAGGATGTACTTAATTTATCTGATTTGATAGAGGGCAAAATAGAACCAGCATCTTTCTTTGAAGAGAACTATCTTACCAGTGGAATGAGCATTTTATTTGATGCTGCATTTAAAAGATTTATCGGCCAAGGTGCTACAGGTCTAATTAAACTTACGCAGGCAATGGGTGGTGGTAAAACTCATAACATGTTGGCTCTTGGATTATTGGCGGCGCATCCTGAATATAGAGAAAAAATAATGAAAGATGCTATTACGTATAAGCAATTGGGGAAAGTCAAAGTCGTTGCCTTTACAGGAAGAGAAAGTGATGCGCCACTTGGAATATGGGGAAGCATTGCTGATCAACTTGGCAAAAAAGATATGTTTGCACAATACTATAGCCCACTTGCTGCTCCTGGTGAAACTGCATGGATTAACCTGTTGAGCGGCGAGCCTCTATTAATATTAATTGATGAATTACCTCCTTATTTAGAGAATGCAAAGGCAAAGACCATAGGCAATTCCGACCTAAGTAGTGTAACAACAACAGCTCTTTCTAACTTATTCTCAGCACTTGGAAAGTCGCAACTTTCAAATGTATGTCTTGTATTAGCTGATCTTAAAGCGGCATACGAGAGTGGGAGCGAGCTAATTCGCTCATCTTTTAGGAATCTTGAAAATGAAGTAAATAGAAGTAGTTTGAATATTGAGCCTGTCGGAAGTACATCTGACGAGGTTTATCATATTTTAAGAAAAAGATTGTTTGAATCAATTCCTGATGCAACGGCAATTAATCAAGTAGCGATTGGATATAGAGATGCCATTTCTCAGGCAAAGCAAATGGGATTTACTACCGTTCAGCCAGACCATATTTATACAGGAATTAAGGATTCATTTCCATTCCATCCTTCAATTAGAGATCTTTACGCGAGGTTTAAAGAAAACCCTGGATTCCAACAGACCCGAGGGCTCATACGCTTAATGCGTCAAATTGTAGCTGGGTTATATCAAGGTGATGCAAAAAGAGCAAAACAAAAATATTTAATTAATGTATTTGATTTTGATTTAAATGACCGAAATATGCTGACTACGGTTACGCAAATTAAAGGTTCTCTTTCTAATGCCATTGCTCATGATATTGCTGCAAATGGAATGGCTATTGCGGAAGAGATTGATATGCAGTATCAGCAAAATCTAGTATCTGATGTTGCAAAGTTAATCCTAGTAGCATCTCTTGCAGATGTACCTCATGCTCTGCTTGGTTTGACTCTACAAGAGATTATCGCGGATTTAAGTGAGCCGGGAAGAGATATTGCGGGACTAAAGAAAGCGCTAGATGAGTTCCAAATGCGTGCTTGGTATTTAGAGCATGATAAAGAAGGCAAATTATTCTTTAAAAACACAAAGAATATGATCGCAGAGCTCCATTCGCTTGTTGAATCCTATGATAATGAAGGGGTAAAATCAACAACGCTTAAGACATTCTTGGTAGATAAATTTAAGCCGACCACACTAGACTGCTATCAAGAATTGCTTATATTCCCTGCAGTTGATGAAATCAATCTTACTACAGACAAAGTATCCCTTGTCCTGTTTGAGCCATATACAGGAATTGGCCTGCATCCTGAACTTATAAAGTTTTATGAGAACACTTTATATAAGAACAGAGTTATGTTCTTATCAGGTCAAAGAGATACCATGAATAGACTTTACGCTGCAGCAAAAGAACTGAAAGCAATTGAGCGAATCATTGCCAACATGCGTGAAGAAAAAGTACCCGAAGATAACCAACAATTTCAACTTGCTCAGGATACAAAGATTAAAAAGATTACTGCAGTACTAAGTTCAGCGCAACAGACTTTTGGTGTGCTTTATTATCCTAATAAAAATGGAATTCAAAGTGCGGATTTCTCTATGGAATTTAAGGGCAATAATTATAATGGGGAAGATCAAATTCGAAAATTACTGATTGAAAAACAGAAATTAACTGAAAAAACAGTCGACGATACAATGCGTCGTAAGTGTGAAGACAGACTGTTTACTCGAAAAGAGATGCGTTTTTCTGAGATTAAGGAACGTGCGGCTACCGAAACTGCATGGCAATGGCATCATCCTAAAATGCTGGATGCTTTACTTTCTGATTGCCAGCAAAAAGATTTATGGCGTATACATGGAGACTATGTTGAAAAAGGCCCTTTTGAAAAAGATCCGACAAGTGTTTCTGTTACACAAAAGAGTGAAAATGTAGAGACTGGAAAAGTCACTCTGAGACTTATGCCTAAATTTGGTGACAAGGTCTATTATGAAATCGGAGCACCTGCTACAACGAGTTCTTTGTTGGTCGATGATCCAAATAATTTCGAAACTGCTGAACTCAAGCTTTCATTTCTGTGTGTGGACAGCACTGGGGAGCACCCAACTGGCGAACCGGTTGAATGGATGAGAGCAATTTCTATTAAATATAAAATTATTGATACACCAACTGGTCAGAGTATGACACTCCAGACACAACCAGGGGTTAAGATTAAATATACTACTGATGGATCTGATCCAAAGGAAAATGGAGGCTTATATGATAGCAATTTTATCATTCCACCTGCGACTTCATTTGTACAGATTGTCGCAGAATATGACGGAGGCTATTTCGCACCTCAATCCGTTCGCATTGATAGCAAGAAGAAAAAAGAGCTTACAGTAGACAAAATAAAACCATTAGCTATGGAACGTGCAATAAGGACAATGGATACGAAGGAAAGCTATGATAATTTAGAACTTTTCAAAAAATATGCTGAAAGGCTTAGCGATGTTAGAATAGTATTGTTTAAGCTAGACGATAAAGGTAATGATAGCGGTTATATTGAACTTAACATCGACTCAAAGATTGTTATTACTCCAGAACAAGTTGAAGTAACTATTGATAATTTGAAAAATTCATTCATTACTAGTGGTAGGGCAAATATTGAGCTTGAGTGTAGCAAGGTTTATTTCAAAACCGGACAAGCATTTTATGATTATGTAAATGAAAAGCAGATTAGTCTGTCCGAATTTAATCAAGAGGAGATAATTCAACGATGAGTGAGAAGCTAAGAACCCTAGGCTTCGGTTTCCGACCTGAGGAGAGCTTGCACCACTTTTTGGTATGTATATCAGCTAAAGCAGATAGCAACGTAATGATTTATGAACGATTTGCTTGGCAAGATGAGGTATCACAACAAAAGATTAATGTATTTGAGGATAAAGCAAAAGCTGAAATCTCAAGACATAAGTGGAAGCTCTTAGAAGATGTGTTGAAAACCGAGTTCAATAACAGGCTAAAAAAGCAAAAATTACAAGGGGGCAGATTTATTAACGGGCAAACCCCAGTAGAGCATCTATTTGGTAAAGAGCTATTGCTTCTTGTGTGGTCTGTTGAAGATTGTGATCCATCAGTCATTCCCATAGCTACTCGCAACTGGCTTGGTCTTGCACCAGAAGAACGATGGTGGCTATACACAATGACGAATGCGGCAACTGGTAATGTGGGCGATCGAAAAGGTTGGCGCAAAGCTCTACGATATGCATTAACTGAAAATCCGATTGAGGAACAAAGACAACAGTCTTTGTTTGATATTATGATAAAAAAAGGTGAGGAAGAATAAAAGGAGTTGGTGTTATGATAAAAAATAAATCGTTTATCGAAGTTCAATTTCCTATTTCCAAGATATCAAAAGAATCCTATAAAGAAAGAAAGTCAGCTCAGGGACAAACTCTAACTGGACTAGGGAAATGGTGGGGGAGGAAACCACTTATATTAGTACGTGCTGCACTGTTAGGTATCCTTATGCCTGCAAGTAAGGACCCTAGTCGTGATCGTGAGATATTTTTAAAGATATTGAGTATGGATAATCAGGGATTGTGGAACCGTAAGAATAAAAAAATTTCCCCAAAGATTGTGTATGATCATCTTAAACCAGAGGAAAGAAGGACATATTTTAAAAAAGATACGTTGGAATATTGTAGTAGCTTATCACCTGCAGATAAAGAAGAGGTACAATCACTGGTATTTAGTAGACTATCTTATGATGAAAAAATTACCTACTGCATGCGACCGGAACAACTTAGTACGATCGGACATACAGAGTGGGTAACCATAAACGAGCATTTGAACACATCTGCTAGTTGTGTGACTGAATTATTTCACGAATTGAGCGAACGGGTTTTTGGCCACATTATTACAGTAGGTGATTGTTTTTCTGGAGGAGGTAGTATACCATTTGAAGCTGCTCGTTTAGGTTGTGAAGTTTACGCTTCGGATCTGAATCCAGTTGCGAGCCTACTAACATGGGCGAGTCTAAATATTCTTAACTTACCACAAAAAAAACTTGGTGAGTTGCAAAATTTTCAATCTGATATTTATGCTAAGTTGGTCGAACGGGTTGAAGAATGGGGAATAGAACGCAATGAAATGGGATGGCGTGCACGCTATTATCTTTATTGTACAGAGGTGATTTGTCCTGAACAAGATTGTAATTGTCGAGTTCCATTAGCTACTAGTTGGATTATCAGTGAAAGACAGCAAAAAACTTCAGTAGAACTAAACTTTAATTCTGAGACAAATAGTTTTGATTTTGCAGTAAAAGAAAATCTAACGATTCAAGAACTAAAGGATGCCGCTAAAAGGGGAACTGTTCAAAATAATCGATTAATTTGTCCTCATTGTGGTCAACAAATACCAATAATAGCTTTACGTAAAGATCGAAAGAAAGAAGATGGTACAGTCGAGCTTGGATTGAGAGAATGGCAATCTTATGAGTTTATGCCAAGAAAAAGTGATACTTTTAATGAACGCCTCTATTGTATTTGCTACGAAGAAGAATATGTCAATACTGAAGGGAAATTACAAACTCGATGGCATTTTGTAGCTCCGAATAAATATGATATGAAGCGTGAAGCAAAAGTACAGATGCTTCTTGAGGAAAGATTTTCTTATTGGCAAGAAAAGGGATACTTACCAAGTAGTAAAATTGAAGTAGGGTATAATACTAGTCAAATTATTAGAGAACGAGGTTGGAAATACTGGCATCAGTTGTTTAATCCTCGACAACTATTGATTAATGGGCAATTGATGGAGTTTATTGAGCAATTCGCCAATACTCGTGAAGAATTAGTGATTGGCTTATTAGGTTTAAATAAATGTGTCGATGCACTGTCAAAGTTATCGCGGTGGCATTCTGGAGTTGATAAGGCAGAGGCGACCTTTTATAATCAAGCATTAAATACTTTGTTTAACTATGGAACTCGAACCACTAAGACACTGTTACCTTCTTGGATGTACACACTAAATAGTCAATCATTCAAACATGACAATATTGTTAAAACTATGGATGCACGTAGCATTGATAGCATAGCTGACGTTTGGATAACAGATCCCCCTTATGCAGATGCTGTAAACTACCATGAATTATCTGAATATTTTCTTGCCTGGGATAAAAAGCTGCTTAAGAAAGCATTTCCAGCATGGTATACCGATAGCAAGCGTGTTTTATCAGTACGTGGTCGGGATGAAACATTCAATAATTCCATGATTGAAATATACAGTAATTTGACTAAACATATGCCTGATACAGGTTTGCAAATAATTATGTTCACACATCAGGATGTAAGTGTTTGGGCAGATTTGGCTTTAATTGTTTGGTCAGCAGGACTACAAGTAACTGCTGCATGGAATATTGCAACTGAAACAGATGCAAGTGGATTGAAAGAGGGAAATTATGTTAAAGGGACAGTTCTACTAGTTTTACGTAAGCAAACCGGTGAGGAAACTGCTTATCTCGATGAACTTTATCCTGACATTGAAGAAGAAGTTAAGCATCAAATAAATAGTATGCACTCTCTTGATGACAAAGAGGAACCAAATTTTTCGGATGCTGATTATATTCTTGCAGCGTACGCAGCAGCTCTAAAGGTCTTAACCTCTGTAAAACAAATTGAAGATATTGACGTTCATTATGAATTAAGTAGAGACAGAAAAAAAGGTGAGCTTTCTCCAATTGCAAAGCTTATAGAGTCAGCTACCAAAATTGCCTATGATCAATTAATTCCAACAGAGTTTGATAACTTTATTTGGCGTTCGCTAGCACCGGATGAAAGACTTTATATTAAAGGACTAGAACTTGAAAAAAATAATATATATCAAATCTCTGCTTATCAAGAACTAGCTAGGGGATTTGGTGTTGCGAACTATAAAGATTTGATGGAGAATTCCCGGGCGAATTCTGCAAGGTTTAAGACAGGAACAGAGTGGGCAAACCGGAATATAGGTGGCGATGGAGCGTTTTCATCTTCACTGCTACGGCATGTTTTAATGGCTACCTATATTGCAGCTAAGGAAGAAAACAATATACAAGCCGGTAAGAATTGGCTTAGAAACGAAGTTGAAGACTACTGGAATAAGCGTGAAAGAATCTGTGAATTCCTCAAATACATTGCTTCTTTTGCGTCAATTGAAAATATGGATCACTGGCAAGAGGAAGCTGTTGTTGCAAATGTTTTAAAAGAGTTGGTTGCTAACGACGGTATTTAAGCAAAGCAAGGAGGTGGTGATGTGATAAATCGCTTTTCATCACGAGTCAAACGTCTAGATTATATATTTTTGAATGAAAAGCTGAAAAACGCTCAAAGCTATGACCGTATAGCGGGCTTTTTCAGCTCCTCTGTACTTGAAATTGCTGGTGAGGAAATAGAAAGTATCTCAGGCTCTGTTCGGCTTATTTGCAATGCGAGTCTTGAAAAAGATGATGTTATTACTGCCACAGCCGCTGCGAATGCAATGCGTAAAGAATGGTGTGCTTCGGAACCAGAATTTATTTATGCAAATGCTTCACCACGACTAAAGAAGCTTTATGAACTTATTAAAAGTGAAAAACTAATAGTTCGAGTGCTTCCAAACGATGTATTTGGATTAATTCATGGAAAAGCTGGAGTCATTACCTTAGCTGATGGAAGAAAAACGTCCTTTATTGGAAGTATTAATGAAACATATTCAGCATGGAGATTAAACTATGAAATACTATGGGAAGATGATTCTGACGAGGCAGTAAAATGGGTACAGGATGAGTTTGATTATTTTTGGCACCATCCAGCGGCAATACCTCTTTCAGATTTTGTCATAGAAGACATTAACCGTATTTCTGGTCGTGAAGTTATAGATGATATCGAGAAATGGAGACGGGTTCCAGACCCCGCTCAAGCAATTGTTGAATCGCCGGTCTATCGGCAGGAATTGGGATTATGGGAGCATCAGAAGTTTTTTGTAGATACTGCTTTTCGTGATCATAAAACGAAGAGTGGAGCTAGATATGTCCTTGCAGATCAGGTTGGTCTAGGAAAAACTATTCAACTTGCTATGTCTGCGCAACTCATGGCTTTATGGGGTGACAAGCCGGTATTAATCATTGTACCCAAAACGCTTGTTTGGCAGTGGCAAGATGAAATGAAAAATCTCTTGGGGATGCCATCTGCCGTTTGGACGGGTAGTCAGTGGCAAGACGAGAATGAAATTAAGTATCCTGCGACTGACAATATTAAAAAATGTCCTCGACGTGTAGGAATCATCTCGCAAGGCGTTATTGTGAATGGTAGAGATGAATATTTAGAGCAACTTTTATCTTTGCAATATGAGTGCGTTATTGTGGATGAGGCTCATCGTGCAAGGCGTAAAAATTTAGCAGAAGGTAAAGAGAATGAAAAGCCACAGCCTAATAATTTAATGGATTTTCTTTTGAAAATCTCTAAAAACACGCATAGCTTATTGCTAGCTACAGCAACGCCAGTGCAAATGTATCCGATAGAGGCTTGGGATTTGCTATACATTCTTTCGCAGAAAAATGATAGTGTACTTGGCAGCGAATTAAGCAAATGGAGAACCAATCCTCAAAAGGCCCTAAATTTGATAATGGATAAAGAGCGAATTGGCACAGATGTCCATGGCTTGATTGAACAATGTGAGTGGCTGCGCAATCCACTTCCTCCTGCACATGAAGATAAAATGAATTTTGGGGTATTGAGGAAAAATCTAAAATTAGCTGATGATGAATTTGTGATAAAGCCGGAAGTGCTAAGAAATATTATTACTGGAAGAACTCCTGATAGCAGGCGTATAGCAAGAATATTAGAACAGGGATTTATGCAGAATCATAATCCATTTATACGGCATATTATCCGAAGAAATCGAGAGTTTTTAGAGAGTAACAACAATCCAATAACTGGAGAGCCGTACTTAAAGAAAATTGAGGTTGTACTTCTTGGCGAAAAAGAGAATGAAGCATTATTACTACCTCCATATTTGAAGCAAGCATATGAGAATGCGGAGGGCTTTTGCGAATTGCTCAGCCAACGCGTAAAAGGTGGAGGTTTTATTAAAACACTGCTCCTGAAGAGAGTTGGTAGTACTATGGTCGCAGGTCGTTCGACTGCTGAAAAAATGCTTAATTGGGGATTGCAGGTAGAAAATATATTTGAAGAAGATGATGAAGATTACGAAGAAATTAGCACTAAAAATGGAAAGAAGAAAGCTGATGATTCTAAATATAGTGCAAGTGAAATCAAGGATTTGACCGAAGAAGAACGAAATTACTTGAGAATCTTCATAAGCACGCTTGAGGCTAATAAGGATGATGACCCAAAGTATGCATTAGTTCTTTCTTTATTAAAAGAGAAAGGGTTTGCAGAAAAAGGCTGTATCGTTTTTTCGCAGTACTATGACTCAGCATTCTGGGTAGCTCAAAGGTTATCATTGGATTTTAACGGTTCACCAATTGGAATTTATGCCGGTGGAGATAAATCCGGAATAATAGTTGATGGCATTTATAAGAAATGTTCTAAGGAAGAGATAAAACTAAAAGTTAAGCAACATGAAATAAGGATACTAATAGGTACCGATGCTGCATCTGAAGGACTTAATCTACAGACACTCGGGAACTTAATAAATCTTGACTTACCTTGGAATCCAACACGACTAGAGCAAAGGAAAGGTAGGATTCAGCGTATTGGTCAGATTAATGATAAGGTTTTAATTTACAATATGCGGTATAAGGATTCTGTTGAAGATAGAGTGCACGAGATGCTTTCACAAAGGTTGCAAAATATTAGCAGTATTTTTGGACAGTTGCCAGATGTCCTTGAAGATGTCTGGGTAAATATGGCATTAAAGAATAAGGAAGAAGCGATGCGTATTATTGATGCAGTGCCTCAGCAGCATCCATTTGAAATAAGATATGAACGTCAAGCAATAGGCCATATTGATTGGGAGAGTTGCGCGACTGTATTAAGTGAAAAAGAAAAATATCGAAACCTACTTGATGGTTGGAGGTGAGGTGTATGCACTTCTTTACGATAACAAACTGCTAAACTTGAAACAATGACTTTTACTTAGTTGGGCATTCAGGAAAGTGGTATAGAAGAAATCATAAGATACAATATTAGTAGCTATGGAATAATGAATCTATATCTACCGCTGGATTCTTGGTGTAGAATAAGAAAAGGAGCATACTCCCAACATAGAAAAATACCAGAATGTGTTTGAGCCTAGGCGAACTTGTATTTTCAAATTATGATGAGCAAACCTTGTGTGCAGTAGCGTATCTAAACAATAATAATGGGGGTATGAACTGCTTTAAGCTCACATCATTAAACATTGGTAGTGAAACATACCTTAACGCTGAAAAGTTGCTACTAGTAGCTAAATTCGAAAATTATTACGTGAACTTGTTGGATAAGTCAGTTCTTTCAATTAAGAATTACAAAGACATCACTAGAAGAACATTACCAAAGATCAAGAGTATGAAGCGGATCTTCTGAAGAATGGTTCTTTTCTTAAGAAGGTAAAGAATTATAACTGCAGATGTTCATAAAGAGGTATATAAGGGTCAAACGTGAAGACAATTAACTCTGTGGTCTACAAATTAAGTGTAATGACAATCTTTAAGATTCGATAAGAATTGATGAATAAACAAGCGACTTAGGTTGCAGAAGAAAATAACAAGTTTAAAATAATATAGATTTCAGCTTAATTCAACTTGGAGGTGAGAGAAATGGCAATTGATTATAGAATGAGAATTGATGCAGCAAATATAGGATGTCATTCAACCCTTCGAGCTAACTTTACTTTCAAAGAAAGAATAATTGGCATATTTGCTTCAAACGGTTCTGGAAAGACAACAATATCGCGTATGTTGCGTTTATGCGATAAAGCAGCACCGCAATACGAAATAAAGAGAACAGACTTACTTATTTCGTTGGGGCAATCAATAGGGAACTATAAGTTTTCGTTAAATCCGACAACAGAACCAGAACAATTTCTACAAGTTCAAATAGAAAGAAATAGACAACCGCAAATTACTAATGATACTCCTTACATTTTTCATGTTTTTAATCAAGACTATATCGATGAAAATTTAGCGATTAAACATTATGCGTTTGATGGCAATATCAGTGGAGTAATTATTGGTAAAGACAATATTGATATTTCTGAACTTGAAGAGAAAAAGAGACTTCATGCCGAGAAACTGGAAATTGAGATGATTAAGGTTAAGGATATAATTTCAGATTCATTAGGCAAGCTTGATTTAGTACCCGTGAATAAAAACACTTTGGAATACAAGAACTTAAAATATCAAAATATATATTTGAATGAGTCGTTCCCGGAAACAGAAAAGTACGAAGTGCTATTATCAAAGTATAAAGTTGCATTAACAATGCCTGAGGACATTCAGGATATATTGAAAATCACCTTATTTCCGAACGAAATCAAATTATTTGAGGGATTAACTTCATGTTTGGTGGAATCATATTCAGTGGGAAAAATTGCCCAAGACTTCAAGGATAAGGTTATGCTGAAAGATGATTTTATCCGAAAGGGACTTGAAGTAATGGGGGATGATAAAACACATTGCCCATTTTGTGAACAGATTATTCAAAGTGATGCAGGAAAACTTATTGATGATTATATAGAATATTTTAAAGATGAAGAAACAAAAATTATTGAAGTTATAAGAAAGTATATTAGGCAATTAGAAGATGTTTTTACAAGATTAGGTGAAAAGTACAACGAATATCTATCGCGTTCAAAGAGTTTTAATGAATTTAAGAAATATATTCCGTCATTAATGGATACAAATTTTACTGATGTAGATGACCCAATAATCATTAAAAGGTATATTGATAGCTTGATTTCTTTAGCAGAAATAAAAAAGCAAAATATTGCGAATGTAATTACTTCATTTTCCGAACAAGTAGATAGGATTTGCTCGTTTATAGATGCGCTAAATATACGCCTTAGAGCTACAAACAATGAAATCGATGCATTTAATAGTGCAAAACAAAAAATGAACGAAGAAAAACTTAATTTAAGAAGAAGATTGTGCAATTCTATGTATTGCCAAGCTTTTGAAAATTGTCAAAGTGCTATTTTGGAAATCAGATTCGTTGAAAAGGAATTAAAGGATATTGATGCAAAAATTGAAGAAGAAACGAATAAATTTAAATCAAATAAAAAGGATAAGGTAGCAGAGACCTTTCAAGAATATTTAAAGATATTTTTTGGAGATAAATACATTTTTGATCCAAAAACATTCTGTATTACATTTAAGGACAAAGCTTTCACAAGTGATATCGACAGCATACTAAGTCATGGAGAAAAAAATATATTGGCCCTTTGTCATTACTTGGCTGCAACTCACAAAATAGTTGATCATGAATTAGATTACGAAAAGTTATTTTTTGTAATAGACGATCCAGTCTCAAGTATGGACTTTTACTACGTTTACGCTGTTGCACAAGTGATTAAAAGATTGAGCAGGAAGTTTTCTGAACAAGGAGTCCCAATATTAGTATTAACCCATAGTCTAGAATTCATGAGCATTATAGTAAGGAATAATGTCATTAAGCAAAAGTATATTCTTTGTAATGGTGAATTAAAAAAACTTGGTGATGAATTAATTATGCCATATGAAGAGCACTTGCGGGATATTTATAATATAGCCATTGGAAAGAATGCTCCAAATCATACTACGGCAAACTCAATTCGCCATGTTTTAGAAACAATTTGGAGATTTGAACGACCTGACCAAACAAACCTTGGAGAGTACATAACCGGCCTAAGCAGCCCTATATTTGAAGAGAATGCTTATTTATTCTCATTAATACAGGATCTATCGCATGGTAGTTTAAGAACTGAAATACCATATTCTCCAGAGTGTATAATAGAAGGTTGTAAATGTATAATTGATTTTGTAAAAGTCCGATATTGGGGGCAAATTACGAGGATTAATAGGTGATTACATTGAAATATTGCTTTGATAATTCTACTGTCTCGGCAATTATCATTCGCAGAAAGTAAAAACCTCATTTACTTATGGTACGGTTCACCGTGCATTATCCTATAAGCCCTGTAAATCTGCTCATATAGGCAGACGGTGTTTAAGGTGGGTGACAGGTCCATAGTAGTGAGCGATATTGATTCATCAGCAGATCCGTACTTCATTCCTATTATGAATGCGATGCTGGAGATACCGGAGGTTGCAAGATTTGAGAGCTCTTTTGAGAACTCTTCTGATGACAGGCTCCGGCCTTTTGGTTTGATCTGTATGACATATGCTTTATCATTCAGGGCAGCTTCCAGAGCGAAGCTGTCCTTTAACTTTGTGAGCTTGATCTTGCAGTATCTTCCAAGACGCTTGGCGTATTCGCTGATGGCATCATTATAATAATCTTCAAAAAAGGTATCGATGACGAAAATCTCAAAGTTCAAGGCTTCATCCTCCTGAATCGGTTTAGTTTGAGTATACATCATAATTGAAATGCAGAAATCATGAATCTGAAAAATTAAATTGCTTGCAATCAAATTGTCTTTTATATTCGTACTAATTAGTGTATATTAGTGCCATGGAAAATAAAAAAAGCTATGGAACACAAAATGATTTAAATCTGAAGCTTGTCATTGCACTGAGCAGGGCAACCACCGGTTTGCACAGGGGAGCTTCAAAGAACATGAAGGATAATGGTCTCACACCGTCCCAATTCGAAGTGCTGGAGGTGCTTTATCATAAAGGGGCAATGAAGGTGTGCGAGATCAAGGAGAAGATACTAGCATCCAGCGGGAACATGACTGTCATACTGGCAAATCTTGAAAAGGACGGATATATAGGAAGAATAATGTGCGAGACTGACCGAAGGTCATTCATACTGGAGATAACAGAGAAGGGAAAGGAAGTCATGGACAGGACATTCCCTTTGCATATAGCGTATCTTGACGATACGCTGAAAAACCTGGATGAGTCTGAAAAAAGGGATATCATAAGGCTTCTCAAGAAAATGCAGGGCCTTGGTGGTACAGATGAAGTTAAGTAGGTTTTTCGGTTGGAGGACGGTAAAGACTTCGATAGGTGCAGCCGTATCAATGGTAATAGCATCAGCAATCGGGCTTCAGTATAGTGTTGCCGCTGGTGTCATCACGATCCTAAGCGTCCAGAATACCAAGAAGAAGTCCCTTGACCTTGCTGTAATGAGAGTGGGATCGACTTTGCTTGCTTTATTTATCGGAGCGGCTTCGTTTTCCATTTTTGGTTACTCTCCATATGCATATGGCGTATATCTTCTGTTCTTCATCCCAAGCGCAGCTGCGCTGGGATTTAATGACGGAATCGTTCCGAGCTCAGTGCTGGTAACTCATCTTCTTGTTGAGAGGTCAGTATCATTGCCGCTCATGGTCAACGAGATCATGCTTATGATGATCGGCGCGGGTGTAGGGATCATTCTCAATATATATATGCCGAACCTCGAAAAGCAGCTAAACAGGGATGTAGTGGAGATAGAAAGGCTGATGAAGAGGTTACTTTCCAGCATGTCAGTGAGTTTGTCGACACAGACAGTACCCCTGGATGAGGAGAAGCTCTACAGAGAGCTTGATGATAAGCTTAAAGCAGGCTATGAGAGGGCATTGAAGGATGCGGGTAACCATCTTGTCAGCGACGTCAGGTATTACCTTAAGTATATGGAGATGAGGAGCGTCCAGTTCGGGATAATGAAGAACATGCGAAAGCTGTTTGAGAGGCTCAGTGAATCCTATGAGCAGACAAAGCTTGTTGCAGCACTTACAGACCTGGTTGCTGAACAGTTCCATGAGTCAAACACAGCAAAGGAGCTTCTTGAGGACCTTAGTGGCTACAAGGAGATATTCAGGAACATGGAGCTTCCAAAGTCCAGGGATGAGTTCGAGGTAAGGGCATCACTTTTCCAATATATCAATGAGCTGGAGCAGCTGCTCGATGTGAAAAGAGCATTTGTAGAGAGCCTTGATGACGAAGATACCAGAAGGTTCAGGACTACTCTGTCTCAAAGCAGAAACTGAAGGAAAATAAGGAATGGATGCAATAGCCTGAGCTTTTGCATCCATTTATGGTTTCTTATCCTTTTTAAGAGAGGACCGCTTGTACTCCAGGAACTTGATGACATCCTGCCTGTCTTCGTCAGGCCACAGGTTGAAATCGCTGAGGTAGGGGTCCAGTATCTCATATGCTGATCTCTTCTCAAGAACCTTATCAGCTTCATTTGGGTCCATTACATCGCTAAGATGAAGGCCGAGTGCCTTGCCGAGCTTAAGTGTGTTCTCAAGCGAGGGGTTGCTCCTTCCTCGTTCTATGTCGCTTAGGAAACTTACGGATATTCCGGAAAGGGCAGCTACCTGGCGCTGTGTCATTTTAAGTTCGATTCTTCTACGTCTAATGCTTTCTCCGATATACATCCAAATCTCCTTAATTCCGTATAATTACGGATAATTGACATCTAAAGTATACAACAAAGAAAGTATATTTTGAAGCTGTAATCTATACGTTGTAAACGTAATATAACCTTGAAATTATACGTCGATAACGTATAATTTTATCAGGGGGTGTTGTTTTGGTAAGCATCGGAGACAACATTAGGATG
>DHFP01000140.1 GCA_002402315.1 Clostridiales bacterium UBA4821 | reverse complement strand
CCATCGAGTTTTCATTTAGGCCTTTACGGCATTGAGTGCCGAAAGACCAGCTTTGAGTATACGATGCTACAGGTTGTCAAGGTCGGGTAGTATTTTCGATGAAAATCTCCACCCTTCCCATGACAAATCAATCATAATACAGTACAAGATCTGTCAAGCATGATAATTAGTTCAATTTGTTATTGCAATTTATCAAAACTTATGAATATAGCTTATAGGGTTATAAATACAGCGAGATCTATGGTATTTAAACTTTGTAGCAGCTGTCCATATCAGGAAGAGTTTAACGAAACTCCAAATAACATTAGACTATTGCCAAAGATAGAATGGCCAGTTAGTGCACCTTGAAAGTTTCAAAAAACTAAATGTACTAAACAAGGGAATTTTACACCTATTATTAGTAGTATCTCTTGTATATTTAATAACTGAAACTTTCACAAGATGGATCATGAAATTAAATCTATGTTTTTAATAGTAGTGAATAATTCAGGGTTAACTATGTTATAATTACTGATGAAATAAATTTTTGAAAGTAAAGGGAGAATGAAAAGTGATATTTAACTACAACAAGATGAAATTGCAAAAGAAAATATTATTATTTACAATACTTATTACCTTTATTTCAATTATAACCATGGGAGTTATAGCTCATAACTTGATAACAATAAATATGGAAAATACGCTAGGCCGCCAAGCACTTGATCTGGCAAATTTTGTTTCTAATCTAGATATTGTAAAGAGTGCTTATACTTTGAATAATCCGACTCTCGTACTGCAGCCTTTTGCTGAGTCTTTGCACTCAAGGAATCTAGCATCTTTTGTTGTTTTTATGGACATGGAAGGAACCAGATATACTCATCCCAATAAAGACTTGATAGGTCTTAGATTTACTGGAGGAGATGAGGTCGAAGCATTAAAAGGTAGATCATACATATCTAAAGCAGTTGGCATTTCAGGACCTTCAATAAGAGGGTTTTCGCCAATTTTCATTGATGGTGTACAAGTAGGAGCTGTATCTGTTGGAATGTTTCAGGAAAATGTTGATTCATTATTGGAAACTAACCGGAATGCTTTATTGTACACTATGCTAATGTCCATCATAATAGCTATTCCAAGTGCCTTTGCTCTATCATATAATATCAAGAGAACGATATTTGGTCTCGAACCAGTTGACATAGCTATGTTACTAACACAAAGAGAAATCATGATAAATTCAGTTAAGGAAGGAATTATTTTTACCAATAAGGAAGACAAGATCGAGCTCATAAATGACAGAGCTTGCGAAATGTTAGGATTAAGAAAGGACGATGTTGGTAAACATGTAAAAGAAATCATTCCGACCTCACGCATGGATGACGTCAGAAAGTCTGGGATTGATGAGTACAATGAGCAACAAAAGATAAATGGCGTCACGATCATTACAAATAGAATGGTTGTTAAGTATAACGAGAATATTTTAGGTGTAGTTGCAACATTTTCTGAAAAGGAAGAACTTCAGAGATTAGCGGAAGAACTTACAAATTCTAAGTCGTATGCTAGCAGCCTTAGAGCAAAAACTCATGAATTCATGAATCAACTACAGACCATAGCAGGACTAATAGAGTTACAGGATTATGATTCAGCTAAAAAATTCATTTCTATTGCATCGTATAAGAATCAGGATATCTTGAAATTTTATACAGATAGGATAAAGGATCCTGCAACTATAGGATTCCTGTTAGGTAAGAGAAGTGAAGCCGAAGAGGCGGGCATTGACCTAAAATTAAGTGAAAAATCTTCACTATTTAATCTTGAAGATTACACTGATGGCAATACAATGGTATTAATATTGGGGAACCTAATAAACAATTCAATTGAAGCGATCAACAGTAGTCCAATTTCTATTAGAGGATTAATAGAACTTACAATAATTGGAGGAAAAGAGATTTTGTATATTGAAGTTAAGGATAATGGGCCTGGATTGCCCGATTCGAGCGAAAATATAATTAAAAAGGGGTTTTCAACTAAAACGGGGAATCGAGGGTATGGATTATACCTTATTTATAATAAGGTTGTTAATTTATTTGGAGGGACATTTCACATTTATAGTGAGGGTGGTATAGGAACAACAGTTGAAATATCTATTCCCAAGGAGGTCTAGATTTATGTATAAAGTATATATTGTTGAAGATGACCCAATGGTATCTAGTATTAATGAGCGCTTCATTAATAAATTTGATAAATTTAAAGTAGTTGGATCCTCATTGTCAGGGAAAGGGCTTGCAGAAAATATCGATTTATTAAAACCTGATCTATTACTGCTTGATATCTATATGCCAGGTATCAATGGGATAGAACTACTTAAGGAAATCAGGAAGAATAACAAGAGACTTGAAGTTATTATGGTAACTGCCGCTCAAGATGTTGATACAATAACAGAAGCGCTGAGTTTGGGTGTAATGGACTACTTAATAAAACCATATGATTTCAGCAGACTTAAAAAGGCTCTTGAAAACTTCATTATTAAGGTTGATTTGATTAAAGATAGTAAGATTCTTACTCAAAAGGATTTAGATAAGATTAACAACTTAGACTATATTCATCCTATAGGCGAATCAAGTGATCAAGAGATGCCTAAAGGATTGGATGAATTAACCCTGAATAAAATTCAGAACATAATCAATTTAGCTGAAAGACCGTTGTCCAGTAGTGAAGTCGGAGAGATACTATCTGTATCACGAATCACTGCACGAAAATATCTGGAATATCTGGCGGAAAGCAACTTGATACAAATACATCTTAAGTATGGCAACACTGGTAGACCAACAAGGCTCTATCAAAGAATCAAATAGAATTAGAGGCTGGAGTTATGATCCTTGCAGAAAATCATGTGAAACCACTATACACAAATAGATGGNNCCATCTATTTGTGTATAGTGGTTTCGATTTTTTATAAAACTATGGGATGAGCATTACCTTAACTGCATCCTCATTATTGCACACAGTTTCAAAGGCTTTTTCAACATTTTCCAATTTGAACTCATGAGTGATCAATGGAAGTAAATCAATCTGTCCTAGTACTAAAGGCCTTAGAACCCATGGTACCCAAACATGTCTTTCATTTTCTGTATGATGTACTAAACATGTTGTTCTAATCTCAAAGGAGTCATCATGCCATCTTCCGATATTTAGGGTTATAGGTTTTGTAATATAACTGTAAAGAACAAAAATTCCGTTATGTTTCAATACAGATGTGGCAGTATTCATTGAATTTTCAGTACCAGCAGCCTCAATTACAACATCCGCACCCTTCATATTCGTTTCTTCAAGTATTCTATTAATAACATTCTCTGAACTTGCATTAATAATGACATCCGCACCAATATTTGATGCTATTTTAAGCTTTTCATCGGACATATCTACTGCGATCACCTTATATGCACCTTTTTTCTTAACAGCTTGAGTCATTACTAAGCCAGCAAATCCGGTTCCGATTATTACAACTGTATCACCAAGATTAACACCTGAATTTAGTGCAGAAAACATAGCACATCCAGTTGGTTCCCCTAGTGATGCTATTTTCATATCAAGTCCTTCAGGTACTAGCTCAAGGTTTTGAACTGGAGACACGAAGTAATCAGCATATGTACCAGACCATCCAAAGGACATTACTTTGTCGCCCTTTTTAAATTCTGAGACCTTGCTTCCTACTTCTACAACAGTACCGCCGCCCTCATGACCAATCCAGAAAGGCATTTTAGGGACCTCTCTGTTTGAGTATAAGGGATTTCCTTTCCCATGCATTTCCATTGAGAAATGCTCCTGCGAAACTGTACCAAGAAAAATATTTTTGTCAGTACCACAAATAGACGCGTACTCAGTTTTTACTAATACTTCAGAATCTCCTATAGTTAGCTCTCTCTCAGTAATGACCAACTTGCCGTGATTTTGTAGTAAAACAGCTCTGGTTTTCAATGGTTCCCAACTTTCTTTTACATATTGTCAGCGATTTCTTGAATAAGTCTTTCAGCTCTTGTTGTATTGAATACTCCGCAGTGACATTGTTTAGCTAGTTTCTCAGCTGCTTTAGCCGCTGTAGTCCTACCTTTTGATACTTTCATAGCTAAATCTTCTATCAATGAATATGCTACCATTCCATGTCCGCACATCGTATTGACTTCTACAACTTTGTCATCAGGCAGCTTCTCTATCTTACCATGGATACCGAGGGAGTGCTCTACAGTATGTGGAGTTATTTCGTTCGCACTACAGCAAGCTGTGGTATGCTCTATTATACCTGACAATACTATAGAAAGATCAAGATTAGCTTCCTTAACATCTCCTAAAGCTTTAAGAAGGGTAGCCTGGTCTGTGAATACCGCATGAACTATTGAATTGTCCTGATAGTTTCTTTGTATTGCATCTAGTCCTACTCCATAAATTGTTCCCGTCTTCATGTCTCCGAAGTTGACTGGATTATACTTTAACACTATGTCAGCAAAGGTTTTGAATTGTGGTGCAATTCCTTTTGCATTTACTGTCTGTGCAGCGATTGCGAATATTACATAATCATCTGATAAACTCTCATAACTTCCTTTTCTGTGTAATGTATGTGTCATGGACTAGTCCTCCTTTGCTAATGGTTTTCCAAGGCCTACGTTTGTCTTGCCATTTATAGACACCTTGAATCCAGATTCTTCTGCTACTTTTACAACAGGATTGAATCCATCTTCTAATCTACAAGCTAAATCCAGACTATATACAGTATCTATCTTAGGAGTTACTTCCTTAAGAGCTGCAAATACCTCTGGAAGCTTTGACTGTGGAACATCAAACTCAACAATAGCTGACAGTGATTTTTCATTTAGTACGTCTTCTCTCATTTTACCTGTTGATTTATCTGTCATTAAGAAAGTTACAGGGTTATGAGGTTCGAAGTGAACCCCGACAGGTGCAAGAGCCATTGCAACCTTCTCTACATCATAGAGTCTGGTGCCTGTTCCAGGTCTTCCCATCTCAATTGCTACTCCAGCCATGCCTTTTTTGAATCTTCCTGTTACGTCATTTGTCTTCATTTCCTCTGTTCCCCTGCCGGGAACACCTGTGTCTGGGTGAGATATTAGTGGATTTGAAAATTGACTCCTAAGTGATCTTGGAAACTCCATCTCCTGTTGAACAAATGAATCAGTAGGGCATACTCCAGAATATTTACATGCGCCGCACTCTACACACTCATCAAAGATGATTTCAACTATTCCCTCTTCCTTGTTATGTACGATTGCGTTTACAGGACAATAAGGGATACAAGCATTACATTGAATACAAGTACTTTGTTCAATATACATTTACATTCCTCCTTTTTTAGTAATTACTACAATCATAGCAAAAATATTTGATAAGTACACATTTGTTAACAACAAAAACTATATTAACTTATGTAATCGTATTTTATTTAACGGATGCTTGGATTATTGGGAATTTAACTAGAGCTTGCGATTCGTTACGATCATAACAAAATAAACGTAAGTTACAAAACAATCATAAAGTTTTCATTAGGTACATTAAGTACGCAAACATTGAATATTCAGAATGTTATGCTACGATCGATTTGAATAATTCTAAAAGGAGGTTGTGAATATGTTTAGAAAGAGTAGCAGAGTAGTTTCTACTGTAGTAATGTTGTTGATATTGACATTAATGTTAAGTGCATGCTCAAGCAGTAGTGAGGTTACATATCCAGAGAAAAATATTGAGGTATTGGTAGGTTGGGGAGCAGGTGGTGGAACAGATACATTTGCAAGACAAATCATGAAACAGGCAGAAAAAGAGTTAGGTGTCGCTATATCAGTTATAAACCATCCAGGAGCATCGGGCAGTATAGCAGGAGACCTTGTTGCCAATGCTGAAGCTGATGGTTATACTCTTTGGGCAATATCTTCAAACTATCCTCTTAATGTGGCCTTAGAGAAGACCCCTCATGGATTGGATAAGTATATCCCAATCTGCAGAGTTCAAGCTGATACCTCGACGATCCAAACACTTTCAGAAGGCGAGTATGACACAGTTGATAAGCTGGTAGAAGCAGCGAAGAATAATCCTGGAGGGATAAGCATAGGTGGTACGGGAGCCCTAGGATTTGATGATATCGTCGTATCTATGTGGGAAAAGGAAGCTGGTGTTGATTTCAACTATGTTCCTTATGAAGATGCTGGGCAAATGCATGCAGCTTTGTTAGGCGGACATATCGATGCAATGTTTGAGGAATTTGGCCCCACGATCGGATTGATTCAGGAAGGTAGAATAACAGTTGTTTTAGCATTTAATGAAGACAAGCTGGAAGAATTCCCGGACGTAGCAGTGTCAGGCGAAAAAGGCTGGGAAGTATATGAAGGACAAGCTAGGGGAATCCTTGCACCAGCAGGAACTCCTGACGATGTAGTTAAGAAGTTGGAAGAAGTATTCAAAAATGCTATAGAGCAAGAAGAGTACAAAACATATGAGAAAGACAGCTACCTACACTTAAGAGATGGATGGTTAGGATCAGAAGACTTCAAAGCTTACCTTGAGAACTCGATTGAAATGTACAAGGAAGTAGTAGAAGGGATACAAAAGTAATAGTTGTTTAATTGGGGGCTTAGGCCCCCAATTATTAAGGAGGATCCTATGAAAAGTGACAAAATGGTGAATTATATTACTTTAGCTGTTGGTATTATTTTTATGGCTATGACATTTACAATAAGTGATCCAGTTTCAAGGGGAGATATAGGTCCAAAAGCATGGCCTCGGTTATTGGCAGGGTTAATGATAGTTTTATCTATTTTCAATATAATTATAACAATTAAAAATTCTAATAAGAATAATGTTGAAGGTTCTCAGCAAGAAAATAAAGATGAAAGTGAAGATAATGTATTAGTATATCCCCAAAATTTATGGATCAGTCTGCTTTCGCTTAGTATATATGCATTTGCTATCAACTATTTGGGTTTCGTAGTTTCTACATCGTTATTTGTAATAACAAATATGTATATAATGGGACTTAAAAACAAGAAAAATCTGGTAATCATATCTGTATTTATCGTTGCAATGCTCGTCATTATATTCCCAATATTACTGAGAGTTCCATTGCCAAGAGGCATCTCAATATTTAACGATATAAGCAGAATTTTTTATTGAAAGGCGGTGACAACATGTTCGCAGCTATAATAGAAAGCACAATGAATATAATGCAACCTATGAATCTGATTACATTGATTCTAGGAACTGTTTTAGGTTTTTTTGGAGGTGCAACCCCAGGTATCAGTGGTACTATGATGGTTGTAGTCTTTTTACCTATTACATATGGAATGGATTCTGACGTAGCATTCCTTCTTTTGACATCGATATATTCTTCATCTGTGTTCTCCGGATCAATAAGTGCAATTCTGTTCAGGACTCCAGGAGCTCCGGAAGCGGTTTGTACTACCCTTGACGGCTATCCAATGGCTCAAAAAGGAAAGACCGGAGAAGCACTGGGCTATGCTGTAATGTGTTCAGCTATAGGTGGTCTGATAGGTGCAATTATTCTGTTATTTACAGCACCTATACTTGCGGAATTTGCTCTGGAATTTGGATCACCTGAATATTTTGCGCTTGCAGTTATGGGACTTAGCGTAGTTTCGTCATTAAGCGGTAAGAGCATATCTAAAGGTTTAATTGGAGCGGCATTTGGACTGTTTCTTGCAACAGTTGGAATCGATTCAATCACTGGTGTGCAAAGGTTTACCTTTGGTGTCAATAGATTAATGTCAGGTATAGATTTTATCCCGATTTTGATTGGTCTTTTCGCAGTTTCTGAAGTACTCAGAAAATTCCAGGAGAAAGCTAAAAAGATAGAGGGTAAAAAGGTAAAAACCAAGTACCCAAATTTGGCAGATTTGCTCAGGATTAAAGGTACGATAATCAAAAGTGCCTTAATGGGAACTTTCATAGGCATACTCCCTGGCGTCGGCGCAACTACTGCTTCAATGCTTAGCTATAGTGAAGCAGTCAGAAGTTCAAAGCATCCAGAATTATTTGGTACAGGTATCCCAGAAGGAATTGCAGCACCAGAAACAGCGAATAATGCTGCAGCAAACGGAGCAATGGTACCATTGATTGCTCTTGGAATTCCAGGAAGTGCTACAACAGCAGTAATTCTTGGGGCTTTCATACTTCATGGAATACAGCCTGGACCTCTAATGATATCTCAACAGCCTGTATTAGTTTATACTATTTTTATCGGCTTGATTTTAGTAAACTTCTTCATTTTATTGTTATCTAAGCCGTTTGTTGGAGTATTCTCTAAAATACTTAATGTACCATACTCAGTAATGGGAACTCTGATTGGATTGCTTTGTATTATTGGTACTTATGCAGTCAGGAATAGTATGTTGGACGTTTGGATAATGTTGATATTTGGTGTGCTGGGATATTTTATGGAGAAGGTAAATTTCTCGACAGCACCAATTGTTCTTGGAATAGTACTTGGTTCATTGGCGGAAGAAGAATTGAGAAGATCCCTAGTTATCTCAGGTGGCGACATAAGTATTTTCTTCACTAGACCAATAAGCCTTACTTTATTAGTGTTAGCTGTTGTAGGAATAATCACTCCCTACTATAGAAACTATAAAATGAGGAAGACAGCAGCATAGGTTTTCTCACCCCCTAACTAAAATAGAACTCCTTCCCCAAATAAGGAGTTCTATTTTAGTTAAACCAAAGATAGCTAATTGTCTATATGGATTATAGATTGTTCAAGAAAATATAGGATTGACATCAAGATGTTTACAAGAAATCAGGACCAAGTATTTAGTTCAACAAAAGTTTTGTAACACATTTTTGATTCCCTTCAATAAGCGTTATAGATATTTCTGATAAGAGGTGTTTTAATGGAATATTTTTTCAATATATTTACTAATATCCTATTACCTATATTTATTGTTATCTTAGCAGGAGCAATAATAAACACAATATTCAAATTAGATATAAATACACTCTCAAAAGTCCAGTTCAATCTTTTTATACCAGCTATAATATTTATCAAATTGTATGAAAGTAATCTTGAAGGCTCTGTCGTTGTAAGCGTAACATTAGTTTGCCTGGGAGTTATAGGTGCAATGTCATTAATTTCATTAATAATTGGCAGATTATTAAGTTTTAGCAAATCAGAAACAAGTGCTTTTATAAATTCTGCTTCATATTATAATGGTGGGAATTTTTCGCTGCCCTTGATGCAGTTATTATTTGATAATCCACTAGCGTTATCTATACAAGCAATCATTTACTTTATACAAACAATTACTCTATTTACAACAGGTGTAATCACAGCAAGTAGTGGGAAGGGTAGCATTAAGAATGCATTCTTTTACATATTAAAAATGCCATTGATTTACGTAATGATTCTAGCTTTTATTCTAAAAGGTTTTGACATAAAAATATATACTCCAATAATGGATTCAATTAAAATTATAGGGAATGGATTCTCGTCATTGGCTATAATAACTTTAGGAGCCCAACTAGCAAATATCAATATTGTATCGTTAGACTATAAGGTAGTCCTATCAACTTTATTAAGACTCATAATGGGACCAGTATTGGCTTTTGCATTTGTTTCAATTCTTAAAATTACGGGAATTACTGCTCAAGTCTTAATTATAGCTATGAGTGCTCCTACAGCTGTAAATGTAGCTTTAACGGCAATAGAATTGGACAATGAGCCGGAAATGGCCTCACAGTCAGTATTCTTATCCACATTATTGTCATCAATAACAGTTACAATAGTTATTTGGGTCGTATTCGCGATAATTCCAGCATAGTAGAATGATTTATACTTACCATAAATTACAATAACAAGTTGAACTAATCCTTTGAACCACGGCTTTTGTCAAGTAAGTTGTCGTATTTAGTGTAAATAATATAATTCGTTGTTTCCGGTTTGCCATTGACTTGGAGCCTCTGCCTATATGGGTATTGTCCCTGAAGGCATGTCTAATAAAGGTACTGCCTTCTTCAGGAGGCTACCATATAGGCCTCTCCATATCAATGGTTCGCTTCGCCAGATCTCTGTGTTTTTATTAGTTAGTTTT
>DHFP01000066.1 GCA_002402315.1 Clostridiales bacterium UBA4821 | reverse complement strand
TAGTATCGCAACGTATATCGGAAAGTTTACCACAATTGTTTACTTCAACTTATATAGATTCTATATCTATTCACATTAGGCAAGAGAGTTACCGTTGAGCCTCTATGCGGATATAAATATAAGAAAGGAGGGTTAAGAGTGCCCAAAGAGGAGGTACATCAACCATCAGGAGTAATTCTAACCATAGACCCCACATGGGGATGTCGTTATGAAGAACATTATTCTTGGGTTGATGAAAAAATGTGGGCTTGGAAAATGGTGTGAAGGATGTTCCCGATTTTTAGGGTGTTGGAGCCATATCGGGGCGTAAAGTTAAAGAATGGATTTTTTTAAAGGAGGTTTTTAGGATGGCAGCCAGAAAAGCGGAAATAAGGGAATGGTTGGAACGTGCAAAAGAACAGGGCGCGAGCCACGTCATTGTTGTTTGCAACACTTTTGACCACGAGGACTATCCTGTTTTTGTCAAGCCGGACGAGAATGCCCAGGAAAAATCCAAAGAGTATGACGGAAAAAACATGCAAAAGATAGAAGAAGTGTATAACCTTTCAATGGACATCGAAGTACAGTTAAATCAGGACAGGGCGTTTAACCTATAATCGTTTATGGGGTGGGCATGTATGAAATTAAGGGACGGTTCTTGAATTGAATTATTTGGTAAGACCAATATTTTTTCTATCACCTAAAGCCGAAAAAAAACATCCGATGATATCTCGAGTGCATACTTGGTAGCGCATACCCGAACCGTACTTGTCCCTTCTCGCTTATGATTGAAGTTTGGAAGAGTAGGGAAGAGCTATATGGATAACAGTTTGATTAAAGTAAACGATAAATTATTTTTCCTTTTTATATAGTTCGTAAAATTGTATAATTTTTGATAATGATGTTTGTGCAATTTGCCAATGGATTCCAAAGCTTAAAGGTGATATAATAATATTATGACACCTCAATTTTTATAGTATTCTTATTCCACGCTCGAAACTCGAGTAGCCAGGTTGTGCTTTATGAAGATTAAATCTTCTTGCATGATTTTGGTTGCTCTTTTTTGTGCAACAGCTAAGGTACTCGATTGAGTGTCAAAAAATAACGGAAAAATGAAAGGGGATTACAAATGATGAAAAACGAATTGGGATGCAAAACCGCAAATAGGTACTATGTACCTAAAGCTGTAGACACAACTGGTGTCGTGCTTTCTGATGAAGTTCTCGCGATGTGCGAAGCTTTGGCAATGAATGCACACAACATGTGGGCTATCAAAAAAATGGCTGAAGGTTTTACCTATGGAGATGGGGAGAAACAAAGTCCTTTTCTAAAGCCGTATTCACTTCTCGCCGAATCGGAAAAGCAAGGAAATCGGACGACGGTTTTGGAACCCATCAAGGTTTTAGTACTCATGGGCTTTAGCGTAATCGCACCCCAACAAGTGTTGCCCATCGAAAGCCAGACCATTGAAACCTTCGACCCCAAATGCATCGATATTTTCTCCGTGAAAATAGATGCTGAACTTGAAGCAGCTGTCGATGCAATAGCATTCAATGCACACGAAGTATGGAGCATTGACCGGCTGCAAAACGGCTGGATTTGGGCAGAAACAAGGGATAATAATCAGAAGCATCATCCATTGTTAAAACCCTACGAAGAGCTTTCTGAAAGCGATAAGTCCTATGATAAAGACCTCGCATTCGGAACGCTCAAGGCAATAGTTGCCATTGGTGGCTCGATAGTCAAAAACTAAGAAATCAGACCCTTTTACATTAGGCACCCTAAAATGGATGCCTTTTGTATTTGTTTTGCTATTTTCTTATTTGATGCAACAACAGTATACCAAAACATAAAAATATTGAATCAGAGTCATTTCGCATTGAAAATAATATCAAAAAATGGTAAAATAATTATGTAAGTATAACCTCGCAAATAAAAAGGAGGTCGTGGTAATGGGTAATGAATTTAAGAAAGTAGACAATATTTTAGAGTATGTTATAGAAGGTATTGAAAGTGGAAACCTTTCAGTAGAGGAAGTTGCAAAGTTTGCTAGAATTAAAGCAGAACAAGGTGAATTAGGACAAGAAGTTATTACAAAAATGGCAGATGGGTTAGAGGAAACCAGAAATACTGTAAAACTTGATGAAAAAACGGGACAACCAGGTTGGATTGTTACTAATCCAGGCGGAGAACAATACATTGTTGAGGATTCAGCATTTAATAAAAAATATGAATTAGACCCTGAAAATAATGAGCAGTATAAACCCAAGGGTGGACCTGTATTAGCTACTCAAATAAATGAAGATATAACTTTTGAAGCACCATGGGGTGGCGATATGAATATTGCTACAGGCGGATACTTGGTTCTTGCTGGGGAAAAAGACATTTATGGTATTCAAAAAAAAGAATTTAATGATACATATAAACCAACAGATAAATCGAAAGAAGTTGCACTAAAAGAAGCTAAAGAAGTTTTGGGAATAGCACCAGATAAAATAAATGTAGCAGATATAAAAGAAGCTGTAGAGGGGTTTAAACCAAATGGACATATTATGGGTCAGTTACTTGACAAAGCAGAAAAACAAAAACAACCTGAAAAAGTTGGAGTTGACCGATAGAGGGGTGAGCTCTTATGAATAATGAGTATAAAGTTGCAGTTAGTGAAGTTAATCAAATAATTATGTTATTACCTGAAAAAGATAAGGAAAAGATTCCGTTGAGTTTTAGGCAATTTATTAAATCTGAAGCTAATCCTCACTTTGGTCAAAAAATAGTGCCAGGTATTGCGTTAAAAGAGCAAAAAATTTCAGATGGGGCAAAAGAAATATTGTATTTCATTTATAAGAAATTCTTTGAGTAAAAAGTGGGAGAAATAGGTACAAAGTAAAAAGAGCCTATTTCTTTTTAATAACAAAATGTTTGGAAGAAGGCGTATTATAATCAAGGGGACGGTTCTGCTGATTAGATCAAATTAATGTGATAAAATTACAATATGTTCCAAAACGAAAGAGTGATGAAGATTTGCGGGAAGATATTGAATGTATATTAGGCAATGAACCTGTTATTATACTACAAACGATAAATACGAAGAAACGGAATGAAATACTTAAAACAATAAAAGAGATTGAGGATGTTTCGCAAAGGCAGATTGCAAGGGTAACAGGAATTAATCAAAGTATAATTTCGCAGGCTTAATCAGCAGAACCGTCCCCTTGATTACCCTTGATTATCCGGTGTAACTTTTGAGGTGACACAGATAGGCAAGGAATGTCACCGGAAATGTGCAATATACCACCAGGTTGGGGATTGCGTAATGCCAAAGGAGGGTATTTTTGCTAGAGTGCTAAAAGGCGGAGTTGTCAGGCAGGGGGATGAGATAATATGCCCTTAGAGGTGCAATGGATGGATATCAAAGTCAAGTTATTTGCTACATTGAGAGATGGTAGAGGAAAAGAGATTGATTTGAAGCTTGAAGATGGCACAGATGCTCAAAAGGTCATTGAAGTGCTGAATATTCAGGAAGAGGATGTTGCCATACTCCTTATAAACGGCCGGCATGGAACACTGGATAGAAAGCTCGCCGACCGGGATACCGTATCAATATTTCCAGCGGTAGGAGGAGGATAATTGAAATGGAGGACAGATATCTTAAAAATATGAAAATGCTTTCGGAAATGGAAATTGAAAAGCTCAAGGACTGCAAGGTATGCGTTGTAGGCTGTGGCGGTCTTGGGGGATATGTTATCGAAATGCTGGGAAGGCTTGGTGTAGGGAATATAACTGTTGTAGACGGAGATGTATTTGATGAAACCAACCTGAACAGGCAGTTGCTGTCCGACACAGGAGCCATAGGAAAGAGCAAGGCGGAAACCGCTAAAAACAGGATGCTGATGGTGAATCCCTTGATTAAGGTGATGCCTGTATACGAGAGGCTTACCCTTGAAAATGGAAGAGGTATATTAGAAGGGCATGATGTTATAATAGATGCAGTAGACAATATAGATACCAGACTGCTTTTGCAGGAATTGGCTTCGGAACTAGGAATAACAATGATTCATGGCGCCATTGGCGGTTGGTACGGACAAGTTACAACCATATTTCCGGGAGACAGGACCCTGGATTGGCTGTACGCTAGAAGTAAGTCAAAGGGTATAGAAAAAGATTTGGGGAATCCTTCTTTTACTCCTGCCCTTGTTGCATCCATTGAAGTGAGCGAAGCTTTAAAGTTCCTGATCGGCAGGGGAGAACTTTTGAGAAAAAGAATTCTGTATATTGACTTGTTAGAACAGGAATATACGGTTGTTGATATTTAATGCACTCTAATCAATGCCCAGATGGGTTATTTGTCATGTCCGGAAATACATGTTTGATTTTAATGTGAATGCCTATGATGAATTCCGGTGTATGTTCATGTGAATGCTCAATTGCTTCATGTTTGTGCAAATGTGAATGTTCAGAAACTATTTCCTTTTTATGTTGGTGTGTATGGTGTCCGTCATTGTGATTGTGACGGTGGTCATGTTCAAATTCTTGATGTGTATGCTTATGACCATGTTCCTCACTTAATAACAGTACGGCACCAATAATCATTATTGGAAGTGAAACATAAAATAACGTGTTTGACAATTCACGGAATATCAGAAAAGATAGCAATAGTTATGTATATTGATTGGTTTCCTTGTCTATGTTATAGTTCAATATATAATAATTATTTTCTAATGTATGATGGAGAAGTGGATGGAAGATTTAGTTTTAAATTTCATTAGTAATGTTATAGATGCCTATCCAAAAGTATCATATTTTATTTTTTTTATATCCAGTTTTCTACAAGTAACTTTTCCGCCTTACCCTGGCGATATAATAGCAATATTTTCGGGCTACCTGACCACAGTTAGCGGTTTATTCAGCATTCCATATGTATTAATAACTACTATTTCAGGTACGGCTTTGGGTTCTTTCGTCCTCTATAAGATTGGTTATGTAAAAGGAGATTTGGTTCTAAACAATAAATGGGTCAAAAAATTTATAAGCGATAAGGATAAGGAAAAAACCAAGAAGCTGTTTGAAAAATTTGGCGCATGGGCAATTTTTTTTTAGTAAGTTCATACCGGGACTTAATCCTGTTATTATCCTGTTTTCCGGAATATTTAGGATTAAGTCTTATATTGTATATTTGTCTTTTATCTCAGCTGCAATAATACACAATACCGGGCTGGTATTGATAGGCAGGTTTTTAGGAAACAATATTGATTCAATAAAACAATTTATAAGGACTTATAACATTATAGTAGTATGTCTTATTTTAGTAGTCTTATTAGTGTTATTTGTATTCTCAAAAAGGAGAAGATATGAATAAGCTTGGTTTTAAATTAGGCATAAAAGAAATATTTGCAGTACTGACATTGGTATTATTAGTTGGTTTTGCGGTAAAAAACTGGGATCAAATAATTACTCTTGCGAGTCAAAAAGAAGAATTTGAGAGATGGATAAAAAGCTTCGGAAGTTGGGGCTATCTGGTTTTCATATTAATTCAGATTCTTCAGGTTGTGGTTTTTGTAATACCCGGAGAGGTCGTATACTTTGTCGGAGGGTATCTCTACGGGACTTTTTTGTCTTCTGTTCTTTCAATCGTTGGTATCACCGTAGGTTCATTAATATGCTTCCTTCTTGCAAGAATCTTGGGACAGCCGTTTATAGAAAGGATTATATCAAAATCCGAGATGAATAAACTCAAAGCTCTAATCAACACTCCAAAAGCTTCAATAACCCTTTTTCTAATATATTTGATACCCGGGCTTCCAGGTAAAGACGCTTTGGCTTACATAGCAGGATTAACTCCAATGAGGTTTCTTAACTTTTTTACAATCACTTTAGTAGCAAGGTCGCCTTGGATAATTATTTCTTCCTTCTGGGGCGCAAATCTGGAAAGAGGGAATAATACGGCTCTGATCATTGTTACGGTTTTAATTGCTTTAATACTCATCATCGGAATCTGGAAAGGTGATGGCATTATAAAATATTTTTCAGGACAAAAGCTGCCCCCAAAAAGCAAATGACCTCAATTTAAAAAGTATCACACCTGTTCTTCATTAATGAAATTATAAAAAGATAAGAACAGAAATTCCGACCATCCAACAAGTTGCTTAGGTAACAGTAACGATACAGTGCGTAACTTTTCCCCGGTATGAAGCTGTAATTGTAGCTGTGCCGTAAGAAAAATAACTATAAAGCACCCCACTGTTTACATAGGCGATATTCGAAGCACTGCTGCTAAAGGCTGCAGAACTTGTAACATCTTCGGTAGAACCATTTGAGAAGGTAGCAATAACTGTAACAGGAACACCCTTTTTATATACGCCGTCTATAGTGCTGGAAGAAGGGGATATACTTAGTGAAGTCAGAGTAACCTGTTCACTAACAGTAATTATGCAGGAAGCAACCTTATTACCATCCTGTGTAGTTACAGTAATTGTTGCAGTGCCTGCTGCAACAGCAGTAACGGCACCCGAAGGTGAAACCGTAGCAACAGAGGGGCTGCTTGAACTCCATGTTACGTTCTTATTCGCAGCGTTGTCCGGTTGGACTGCAGCGGTCAGCGTTTCGGAAGAACCACCATTTAAGGTTGCAGAGGTCTTATTTAAGGTAACTCCGGTTACAGGAGTGGTTGCCTGCTTAACAGTAACGGTACAGAAAGCACTCTTACCTTGATATGAAGCTGTAATAATCGCAGTACCGTAGTAATAACTACTGTAAACAACACAATTGCTTGCATTTGTAACATAACGGTTATTGCTACTAATAACAGCGAGGTCGCTAACGTTTGTTTTTGTCCCATCTGAATATACAGCACTAACCTTGAGCGTTCCTCCGGCTTTGTGTGTGCCTTCAATTATCATTGTTACAGGGTCTATCTCAAGTGAAGTAAGGATGGGCACATTACCCTTAACTGAATAGGAATAGGTTTTAATGCCAGATGGCTTACCATAATAGTCGAATGTAGATACATAAAGAGTGTAAGAACCCTCCGAAACAGGGGCATTAACTGTAACGGAGCCATTATAGCTATAACGCCACGCATTATCTGTATTCCACATATAGTATAAAATTGATATACCCGTTGGACAACTTGCCGAAACGCTCACAGCCGCACCGGGAAGAATAGTACTACCTGAATCGGGGCTGACAGTAAATATTATATTCGAAACAGTAACTAAGCATGTCGCTGTTTTATTACCATCCTGTGTAGTTGCAGTAATTGTTGCAGTGCCTGCTGCAACAGCGGTAACGGCACCCGAAGATGAAACCGTAGCAACAGAGGGGCTGCTTGAACTCCATGTTACGTTCTTATTCGCAGCATTGTCCGGCTGGACTGCAGCAACCAGCGTTTCGGAAGAACCACCATTTAAGGTTGCAGAGGTCTTATTTAAGGTAACTCCGGTTACAGGAGTGGTTGCCTGCTTAACAGTAACGGTACAGGAAGCAACCTTAGCATCGTATAAAGCTGTAATTGTAGCTGTTCCGGTAATGCTGCCGCTAAATATGCTGCCTTCCTTTACATATGCAATATTGCTATTATTGCTACCGAATGAAGCTGTTCCGGTAACATCTTTGGTGGTTGTATCAGTGTATTTGGCTACTACTTTTATTGCTCCACCCGAGACATTTGTGCCTATTATTATTATTGATGTTGGAGTCATACTAACCTCGCTGGTTATTTTACTTTTAATTGAATAAGAATAGCCTTTAACACCAGATGAGTTATTATACCTGTCATATGCAACTACATCAAGAATGTAAGAACCCTCCGCAACAGGGGCGTTAATCGTAAAAGAACTCTGATAGACAGAAAGCCATTTATCATCCGTAATCCTTTTGTAGCGTATTACTGATATACCACCGACCGGGTCACTTGCTGAAATATTTATAGCCGAGCCGGGAAGAATAATACTACCTGAGCCGGGGCTGACACTAACTACCGGAATGGTAATATCCGGAACAGAAACTAAGCAGGTTGCATTTTTGCCTTCGAAGGTTGCAGTAATTGTTGCATCACCTATGCTGTTTCCGCTGTAAAGCACAGCATTCCTTACAAACGCAATATTGCTATTATTGCTGGTAAAAGTTGTATTAGCCGTAACGTCTGCTGTGCTCCCATCAGAATAGCTGGCCTTTACACTTACCGCCCCTCCGTTTGTATTAAATCCTTTTATGAGCATTGATGGAGGAGTCATTTTAATTGCAATTACAGATGTTTTTGTTCCATAATTTATAAAAGAATTAATTGGACCTAAATCAAAGCTTTTCGGAAAAGCATCAGGACTTGGTATAATATCATTAGTTTTGGGGTTGATTAGTTTAAATGATTTCAACGTAGTTGGGTTGCCTGCCGTATTATTATTTACACTCAAATAGTAACGCAACTTTGAATCTATATCTAATCCAGCTTGATCAAGTAATTGTGTATAGTCTAATACAAAGTTTCCATCACATGCAGTCGTTGTACCATCAAAAGCATATGCACCACCCTTGTTAACTAAAGCTGAAGGATACCACGATTTTAAGGGGCTGGTTTGAGTTTGGTCAGAAAGCCCGAGATAAGAGGCAAATTTGTATCTTTCTTTTGTATTGACTGTAAACTGTGCTAAAAGCTTTGGTGAGTATGAACTTTTGGCGGTAATCCAATAAGCAGTATTGTTCCGAAATACACCATTTTTCACAGCATTATATGAAACCCATGTAAAGCCTCCATCCTTCCAATATGTTCCCCAAGAATTGGCAATTCTAAAGGCACCCTTTTCATCAGAGTCTACACTATTATTATTATTTAAATCAACCCAAATATTATCGTCATAGCCTACCAGAGTCATGCCATGTCCACCTAAGGTACCATTTACTGCGTAGCAAACTTCTTTTCCGACAAAACTATTATCAGCCGAAGTGGACGGATCATCTTTTATAGTTTTATACTGCCATGACCTTATATATGTTGAGTAGATAAATATATAGCCATTATTTAAGTATTGCTTAAGATTATTCAAGCCGTCATTCGTATTCAAGTTAGCTACTGAGCCTGATGAAGCAATTCTATAGTTTAACGCATTACGCCAAACATTTGCATCGGTGCTCCAAGCACGATAGTTTGAGTCATATGGAAAATCACTCCATGTTGCTGCACCGTTATTCAATATAACATCATATGAGTCCAAAAACCATGAACCCCCGTCATCTCCGTCGTTTATCATATTATATGTCCATTTTGGAGAAAATCTTTTTGAATCATCAGAATTTTTTGCATCCCAATCCCGTGCAAGTGCATTCATGTATGTAAATTGATAATATACGCTCGAAAAAGCGGCACACGAACCGATGTTCCCTTGGCTTCTAATAGGTGGAAAGTATTTTAATTTACTATTGTCAACAGAGGTAGGCATTGCTCCAACAAGTTCATTATTTGAAATGATATTGCTATTTGAAGTAGCTTGCAATGAGGTTGATTGGACTTCCTGCCCCAATGGAGCAGGCTTGATTTTTTGAATTTTTTCTAAAATAGTCTTTTTGTTTTTCAAATTTTTCAATCGGTTTATTATCCTTTGCTTACCGATACTATTTAAATTAATATCTTTAGTCTCCTTGAAATTCTTTTTCATCCAGTCCATCTGAGCCTGTGTCGGATCCAATAACCCCGTTTTATAAAGACTTGAATCATTTTCTGCGAATACCGGGGAAAAAGCAATACTGAGCGTCAAGAAAATAAAAACAAAAGTCAAGATAGAAGATGTAATTAGTTTCCTCATGTTATAAACCCCTAAATTTTTAATGGTGAAATACATTATGATGTTGGCTAGCTCTGAATTGATTAAGGATGAAGTAATATCGCTAAAAATATCTAACATATAATATAATTATACAACCTTTTACTATCAAAAACTATTGTCAAGTTGCACAAAGATTTGATGAGTTTTGTGCAACTTGTTACTGTTCAGACCCCCCATTT
>DHFP01000021.1 GCA_002402315.1 Clostridiales bacterium UBA4821 | reverse complement strand
AAAAGTAAATCCAAGCAGTCTCCTGAGAAAAGAGGGGCTGCCATATGATGAACGGGTTAAGAAAAATCAGCAGGAATTCCAATAGGTTGTTCCTACTTAAAGAAGGTCTGAAAAAATCAGGGAAAACCATAATGGTCAGTGAAAATAAAGAGGTATCCCTGGGGAGATCTGATAAGGAAGCTATTCGGCAAAAGATAAGAATGCTGGTTATGGGGTTAAGTAAAGAAATGCTGGCACAGAAGTACCGTAAGGATATTAAAGAAAAAATAGTAATAGAATTAATGGATCGGCTGGAGGATGAGAAGAAAAACTATCCACAGCTGTTATATGAGCAAATAAGAGAGTATTGTCAAAGTCAGATTGAAGAAATATTAGGATTTGGTGCTATTCAGCCATATATAAATGATCCTGAGGTAAGCGATATTATGGTAAACGGTCCGGGAGCAGGCAATGTCTTTATAGAAAAGCACGGCAGGCTGCATCAGGTGGAGGAGTATTATACCGAAGCCGAGCAGATTATGAATGTTATTGAGATGATTGTGGGACCTGTTGGAAGGGTTATTGATGAAAGTAACCCTATGGTCGATGCACGCTTGAGCGATGGCTCAAGATTCAACGCAATAATACCCCCATTAGCTTTAAACGGACCGGGCTTCAGCATAAGAAAGTTTCACGCTTCGATTAGTCTTAAGGATTTGATTGAAAAGTATGAAACCTTATCATGGGAGGTAGCAGAAATATTAAAAGCCTTTGTTGTTGCAAGATTTAATATAATAGCTTCAGGAGGTACGGGAAGCGGCAAGACTACCATCCTGAATATACTTTCGGATTTTATTCCGGACGATGAGAGAGTTATAACCATCGAAGATGCGGCAGAGCTTAAGCTTACAAAGCCCGATATGGTTAGATGGGAGACAAGGAAAGCAAATGCCGAGGGTAAAGGGGAAATTTCGATAAGGCAATTAGTAAAGAATGCTCTTAGAGCAAGACCTGATAGAATAGTAATAGGAGAGGTTAGGGGAGAGGAAGCCCTCGATATGCTTCAGGCAATGAACACCGGACACAATGGTTCATTAACAACAGGTCATGCTAATAGTGCTAGAGATATGTTATCAAGGCTCGAGACCATGGTATTAATGTCGGGAATGGAGCTGCCTGTAAGAGCAATAAGAGAACAAATATCTTCTGCAATAGACGTAATAATCCACACAAGGAGATTAAAAGACGGAAAACGGAGGGTTGAAGAAATCTGCATAATTGAAGGAATAGACGGTGACAACATTTTGATGTCATCATTTATGAAATTTGACTACCATAAGGATAGTCTCGAGAGAACGGGGCGGACACCTAATTTAATACAAAGGCTGTCAGAGGTTGATTTAAAAGCATATGGCATAAATATACCTGAATGGCTTGAAAAAGAGGTGAAGAGTTAACTTATGCCGGACTTGAATTCCTGGATTTTGATATCTACATTCTCAAGCTTATTTCTAATATTTTTGTCTTATTACATTAANNGAAAAAAAAGGTTGGGCATATAAGCTTGAAAAGAAGTTTACTATTATAAGTCGAATTAGAATTCTTTTTAAGAATACTAAATCAGATATAACCATGCGCCGGTTTATAGTTGTTTCCTTAATATGCGGTATGATTTTAGGGATAATTGGGTATATAGCAACTACTTTTCCGGTATTAGGAATACTTATAGGGTTAGGTGCTGCTGCCATTCCATATTTGCGGTTGGTTCGGAAAGATAAAAAGAGAGTCAAAGAAATTGCTTTACAATTTGCTCCAATGTTAAAGCATCTGGCTAACTATGTCAGGGCCGGCAATAACCTAAGGCAGGCAATTGAGAAGACGGCATTGGTGACAGAGGGAAGATTGGGAGAGGAGCTTGGGGAAATAGTTAAAGGGATCAATGCAGGTGAAACCTTAAACAGAGCAATAGAAATATCATATGAAAGAGTTCCTTTGGTAGAGTTTAAAATGTTCCACATCATCATTAATATTCATAATGATATGGGCGGAAACCTTGCAAATTCAATCGATAATCTAGCGGGTGTTATCGAAGAAAAGAAGGTTCTCCGTAACGAGATAGATAATCTAACGCAGGAAACAAAAGTAAGTGCTTACATAACAGCAGTTGTCCCGACAATACTATACGTTGCTATGAGGTTTTCTTCACCTGAATATTTGAAGCAATTAGAGAGTCTGCCTTTTGGCAAACTGGGACTTTTACTCAGTTTCGTTTTTATTATGTTAGGAGTATTAGTTGTTAACAAAATGTCGGATGTCAAGGTTGATAAAGCATATCGCTAGGCCGGAGGAAGAATTTGAAGATACTGCTAACCAATTTAATAATTATTATTGCATTATATACTGATTTGAAATATAAAAAGATACCCAATTTACTCACAATGCCGGCTATCATCCTTGGAGTGTTAATTAATATCCCCGGCGAATGGATTAGCAGTATTTCGGGCATTGCGTTAGTTTTGTTTATCTATATTCCTATCTATATTATGGGGGCTGTAGCTGCCGGGGATGTAAAGGTTTTAATGGCGGTTGGTGCTATAATGGGTCATAAGCTGGTACTATTAGGAATACTATTTATAATTGTTTTTAATCTGATAATAACAATGATAATCCTTGCGAGGAAAGGAAAGCTTAGAGAAGTATTAATACATACCTATAATGAAATTAAATACAGGGCACTAGTTTTTATTTTATTAAAAAGGAAAATCGTACTGGATAAGCCATCCATAAAGGCGGAGACATTTATTCCATACATGCCGTCAGTTGCAATTGGGATTAATGCTGCGATAATAATCGATGCACTTATTTGGATTTAATAAATTGTAAAGGTGTGAAGCAAGTCATGCAAAGATGTATCAGACGGCTTAGAAGCCAAAAAGGTACAGAAACTATTGAATTCGTTATTTTATTTCCTATGATGCTGTTTTTAGTTTTCGGCTCGATATCTTATATGCTTGCTTTATATTCAAAAGTAATTGTTGTTGATGCGGCAAGAGAAGGAGCGAGAGCCCAAGCCATAGGAGCCGCTGCTGCCGGGGATAAGGTAAAGCAAGTGTTGAAAGAGTCCGGTTTAAATGATGAGGCAGCTGAGGTAAGTGTTCAAACGAATGAAGAAAATGGAATTGAGTATATTACTGTCCATGTAGTGTATAATCAACCGTCGCTGTTTCCGGGGCTTCCGTTATTAATAGGCAATAATAGTTGGTCGGAGTATTTCAAGCTGAGATCTTCGGCGGTTTTCAAGAAAGAAAAGGAAATAGGATAGGGAACGGATAACCGCAACGACAATAAAAAGATTTTACATATATAATTTTTCAAATAAAGAGGGGGATAAAAAATGAGATGTATTTTGAAAAAAATTGGAGTAATGTTTTGGGGGATATTGCTTCTAGCGACGGTTTTCTGTGGAACAACCTTTGCAATGGAGAATTACAAATGGGAGGAGCTGCCCAAACTACCGGCATATGATTTTAATTTAACCAATCCGTTACTTTTATCAACCAGTGATAAAATAATGTCCTTTGGGGGAATTAATTATTATACTAAGGCATTATACATTTATGATTTAAAAACAAAAAAGTGGGCGGATAAATCAAGCAAGGGCTTTAATATGTGGAGTACTTCTACCGGAGCAGTAAGTAACAATAAAGCCTACACTTTTCGAGGGTATCAACCAAACGACATGATAATTTATGATCCTTCAGATGATTCAAAAGTAGTAGTACCTTCAGAATATATTCAGTCAGATGCTGCACGTGGAAATGAAGGCATCATATTTAGCGTGTTAGGTAATAATGGAGACTGTGAACAGCTTACTTCATGGACAAGCTATAATAACAGCAGTTTATCTGCATCCACTAATGACTATATTTTTGGAAAGCAAGCTATAAAAATAACACCGACTGCAGAATTTGGTGGAATGACCATGAATGTCACAGAGGATGTATATTCATCAAAATATTATCTTGCAACAGGGTATATAAGAACTAATGGAACAGGCACAGATGGTGCGAAGGTTTCATTGATAGATGCGGATGGAAATGCAATAGGTGGAGGCACAACAAATACATATCAAAAGCCAACCGTTTGGGCAAGAGTCGGCTACAAAATCCAACCATCTGACTTTGATGGTAAAAATCTTACTTCAATAAAATTCGGAGCAATAAGCAAAGATACGGATAAAACGCTAACTACTTTGGTTGATGGTATGTCACTAATAGAAATTTCAGCCGGTGATTATGGCAGCCTATCTGTAAATCAATTAATGGAGAAGTATCCTTATAGAGGCAATAATATTAACCTTCTTGGGGAAAACGGAGATGTTGATGATATTTCGAAATGGAATAAGTTTGCAAGCAGCTATAACACTGAGGTCGATGCAGTAATATTTGGGAACAGGAGTGTTTACTCGTATTATACTGGAGCTGCCAGTGATTATACCGGTATTTATAAGAGTGTATCAGATAAAATTGATACTACCAAGTATTATTTTGGATCTGGATATCAGTATGGTGGAGGAGGAACTTATGGTGTGAGAATGGCTTTGCTTGATGCTGATTCTAATTCGATAGCAGCAAGTTCATATTTACCATGGACAGGGTATACTAGATCGGGTTTTAAAGTTCAGCCTTCTGATTTTCAAGGTAAAAATCTAACAAATATCTCATTTGCAGCTCAAAATAGAAATGCTAATAGAAATACAGCGTTTTATTGCGATGGATTATCTTTGATTGAGATAACACAAGACGAATATAATAATCTAACAGAAACCCAGTTGATGGCTAAATACCCGTTTAAAAGTATAGATGATACCAGCAGATCTTCGGCTTCATTAACTACAGTTAATGGAAAGCTGTATTTAATTGGCGGGTATTTCGGATCTGCAACTACTAATGATAGCCAAACTAAATGGGGCAAGGGAATTTGGGAATTTGACACAAGTACAAATACTTGGACCAAAGCCTCAGCAAGCTTGGAAATAGCTGGACATATGTCATTCAATGTTGGAGGTAAAATATATATAATTGGTGGACGTGATAGTTCAGGTGCAGTAAGAAACACAAGAGTTCTGGAATGGACACCGGGTACAAATGATTTTGTATTAAAGAATACAATTCCTGTAGCAATTGACAGAGATTCCGATTCAAGATGGCATGGAGTTGTTGTAAATGGGAAAATATACTTGAGAAATAGATCCGACACATATGTTTATAATCCCACAAGTGATACCTGGGATTGGATAGAGAAACAGGACTATTTTAATGATGGTTCAAAATGGCAAACAATACAATCAGGAATAAGCTTAAGCAGCAATAGACTAAATGCAACACTAGCAACCGGAGCTCCAACGATTCTTTATAGAGAAAATATGCAAGATGTTCAAATAACCGAGAGAGTACAAATGATCAATAACGGAACAACAGTGTATCTACCTTTTAGAAGCTCTTCCGATGGAAAAAATAAATACTTTGTTGAAGTAAAAGGTGATACGTTAAGATTATGTAAAACTGTAAATGATATTGGTTATGCAAGTGCTGAGGAACTGGTATCGGTTACTAGAGACATAAATACTACCATTCCACATACCTATAATATAATTCTATTAGGTGACAATATAGGTATTTGGGAAGACTATAAGATGCAAATTATGATACAGGACAGTACATATAAAAGTGGTATGATTGGTTTTGGAACTCAGGATACTCAAGCCAATATGCAATTCCTGCATTTTTTAAGAATTAACGAAAATTCAAATCTAATAGGAAATGAATTAGTCACAAATGGAGCATTTGATACCAATATTCAAGGATGGTTAATTTCAAACAATGATGGAAATGTAAAATGGTTAAATAGTAAGCTAATAATAAGTGAGCAAAACCTTATTGGTGAAAGAAACGCAGCTCAAGAAATAAATATTGGACAAGCAAAAGCAGTAATGTTAAAGTTTAAAGCTAATGCATATAATTTAAATACAAAAGGTGGGCTGAAGTATTCATGGAAAAATGGTGATACTGTTTTAACTTCACTGGAATATGCTGCCTATGTTACCCAAAATAATCACAAAGATATTGAGATGATATTAACTGTTCCGGAAGGTGCAACTACACTTGAAATTCAGGCTTGTATTGATGGAAGCGGTGCAAAAACAGGATATATTGAGTTTGATGATATTTCTGTAAAGGAGTTTACACCTCAACTAACAGCTTTAGTAGCAGCAAATCAAGATTATGTTGGTTTAACCTCGGCAAATGGGAATATATATCAATTTAAGGGGTATATTAATATATCGTCAGATATTAATTTTGATTATGGCAATACTATATGGAATGATCCTGATGGTTTACCGAAGGGCGGCTATTCTCCAAATGAGTTTGGTGGTTACGCAATTTCATTATCAAGCGATACGAATTATTGGCAAAAAGTGGATTTAATACCGAATACCAAGTACAAAATAACTTGCGCTACAAAAGTCGGAACTTTAAAGAGAGAGAATGTTTTACCTGCATTAAAAATATCTTTTTACGATTCTCAAGGAATGCCAATTTCTGATAAAGAAATTGAATTAAAGTATGACCCTGTTGGAAGCTACGGAAAGGTGCGAGTGCCTTTTTATGAATTTGTAGCACCGCCCGGTACTGCATATGCGATTATAACTCCAGAGCTTTCTGATAATTCTAAAGAGCTGAATGAGGGCGAGAAATGGACGTTAAATCCTAGCTTTAATACTAATACTTCATATTGGGGCTGGTGGGGAAATGGAGTGTCTTTTAGTGCTTCAAGAGATACGTCTGATTTTCATACATCACCTGCATCTCTTAAGCTGACCAAGACAGGTATTGGGGCACCTGCTGATTATTATGCTGCAATATACTGTAATCCGTTAAATGTTGGAGTTCAGAAAGGGAAATGGTATAAAATTAGCTTTGCAGCAAAAGCCTCTTCTCCATGTACATTAAAATATTTAAACATATATGATATTAAGGGCGGAATTTCGTACAAATCATATTTCAAACCGCAAAACATATACACCGGTTGGAGAACCTATGATGTCTATTTTATGCCAAATCAAGACAGCACTATTTATACTTTGTATTTTTACTTTAGTCCTGAGTTTGATACTATAAACGTGGATTCATTTAGTCTTAAAGAAGTAAGTGATATTGAATTGCTTACTAACAAGAGCTTTGATACCGATTCATTCGGGTGGAATTACTATGGTAATACAGCCAATGGTGCAAACGCAGCAGTATCAAGAGATACTGCTGAATTCGACACAGCACCTGCTTCATATAAGGTTGTAAATGTAAATAGTGGTTCTGTAGAAACTGATATGAGCGTATATTCAGATAGCTTGCCCATAGAAAACGGTTTCTGGTATAAACTGAATTTTAAAGCTAAAAGTACGCAGCAGTTTAAAATTCCAACCATAAAACTTACTAATCCTACAGATGGAAGTGCTAATTATGCAAAGGTTGCCTTATATAATTCTCCAACCATAACTACTGATTGGCAGACATATACAGTGTATTTTATGGCAGGTAGCAGCACATCGGGAGCAAGCATAAGATTCAATCTTGGAGGGGCACTTCCGGCAGGAGCAACATTAAATATTGACAGCTTAAGCTTACAGCAGACGGAAGATACCATTACGCAAATTACAAATCAGAGCTTTGACAGTAATGCGGATGAGTGGAGCTCGATAATAAATAATGGAGCAGATGTAACGGTCAGCAGAGATACAAGTGAGTATAATACTGCACCCGGAGCTTTAAAAATCCATTGTACTAACAAAGGAACAACCGCTGATGATATAAAGGCTGTATCTTCAGAAAAATTACAAATTGCTAATTATAGGACATATAAGCTAACATTTAAAGCAAAAAGCAATATGGACTTTACTATGCCATATGTAAGACTGCAAAAATCAACAAGTCCATATACAAATTATTATTACAGAAGCTCCGGAAATTTAGCTGTAACAAATACATGGAATACTTATACGGTTTATTTTAGAACTAATGTTGCTGCAAATGATGCCAGACTGGTATTCGGACTGGGATATGAGATGCCGAATGGAGCAGATCTATATATTGACGATATAAGTTTTCAAGAGATACCTTTTCATTGGCTGGGAGAAATTTTACTATATCCTGCTACCGATTTCTTTGTAAATAATATGGAGCTTAATGCACCTAAGAACACCACGGTATTGGATAATTATTTAGTACAAGGCGGTAAAGTGATTTGGGCCGGTAATACACCATTTGAAAATCAGGGTCTGGCAGATGGAACAAAGACTGATTGGAAAAATGATTTATTGGAAACAGAGCCTGTTGACTTAAATAATAATCAAACAGTCAGTATTACTCAGGATGGAGCTAATGCAGGTATTACATCAACATGGCAGTCAAAAGCGCCTGCCCCGAGCGATAAGGTAAATACAATCCTAGCTAAAATAACTACTAATAATGCTGCTGCGTGGGAGAAAAACTGGAGTGCAGTTACACCGGACAAATTTATGGTTAGAGATTGGGTAGTATATGGGCCTTTAACTACAGCAGAAGGTGAACCTATAAATACTGACTTCATTGAAGAAGCAACAGTAAGTCCTTTTGCCGGAATGATTCAAGGAAATAGAATTTGGAATAAGTATGATTATAAAGGAGATTCCGGAGACTGGATTGACTTTAGAGAGTTATATGGAGATGGAATCAGTAAAGTAGCATATGCAAATGCTTACATAAATTCAAATACCGATCAAAACCTAATAATGAAATTAAATACTCCTAATAATGTCAAGCTATTTGTAAATGGCGAAATGATTCCAATTAGTAATTCTATGGCTACTATTTCTTTAAAAACAGGATTAAATAGAATATTGCTTAAATTGGAAGGCAGTTCAAGTAAATGGTATGTTGGAGTAGAATTAGAAAAGCCATACCAAATTCAGCCTATTAAAAACCAACAGGGCGGTGTTTCAATTGACAATCAAAATAATTGGATTAAGAATTGGGTGGTATTAACAGGTTTTACGCCTACCGGAACTCCTATAGATAATGATTATTTAGGTGGAGAAACAACCATTAATCCTACCGAAGGAATGGTAACAGCAGGAAAGACGTGGAAAAATTTTACTGCTGATTACACTGGAACAACTATATATTCCTATGGAGCTGATGTATCTTATGCATATACTACAATTTATTCAGATGTAGCCCGCAAGGCTGTATTAGCTTGGACTGTAGATGATCAAATTAAAATATGGGTTAATGGTGTTCAGGTTTATAGAGGTGGTTCGACAGAAATTGAAGTTAATTTGAATCAAGGTAACAATAGTATATTGGTAAAGGTTTACAATATGGGAGGACCTGGATATTTCAGGTTAATCCAAAGGTTATATATTATGGATTGGCTTACGCTTTCATATTTTTCCCCTTCAGGTAGTGATGGTATGCAAACTAATTATACAGGTGAGGATGAAGCAGCGTTAAATCCTACTGAGGGAATGGTAACAGCAGGTAAGACATGGACAAAGGTTACTGCAGCAGGAAATGGAAAGATATTAGATAATATAGGTATGTGGGTAATGGATTATGCGTTTGCAAAAGTGTATTGTGATACTGACAGAAAGGCAGTTCTTACTACAAGCTTAAATTATTATACAGTGATTTGGGTTAATGGTGAGTATATGGGGAGAGTTGATTATACTACGAGTGTACCAATTAATCTAAAAAAAGGTTACAACACAATTTTAATCAAACATTATAATGGACCAACCGGATGGGTGCGAGTATTGCTAACTACCACTATTTCAGCTACTGCGGAAAAACCAACGGGCATAACAGTATTAGGAAACAGCCGCATTGGCAACCTTATAAGACTTTACGACTCAAGTGTAGATGGAACAAATGTATCGGTACAGCAGGATGTTTATTCAGTTCTGAATAAAGTTGATGATAATAAAATAATTTACTATGATTTGAATTATAACTTTACCGGACTAATAAAGAACAAGGACGCAATTGCATCTTTCTTTGCATCAAAAGGCTTCAAGCAAAAAAATGCAGAGCAGTTAAAAGAATGGATGCTGAATAGATTGGTGACAAATACAGCTCCCGGAACTGTTGTGGTATTCTCGCAAGAGAATGCTCCCGATACTATCATTGATACACAGGATGCAAACTGTCTGCTGCGCAGATATCTGAATGCAGGCGGAAAAGTGATATGGACAGGAGAACAGCCTTTGGCAAATATCAGTACCGCAGCCGGGAATGTTGAATTAGGTGAAGCAGGTGCGGAGGCAATATTAGGGATAACATTAAAACAGACTACGGAATCTGCAAGTGTTTCATTGAGTAATGAAGCGAAGAACCTGGGCTTAGCCTCTATTGGCAATTGGAAATCTACAAGACCGATAAATCCGGGTCAGGGTGAAATACCATTAGCGGTAACTGCTTCGGGTGACGTATCAGGCTGGATTAGAAACTACAATCCGGAGTATTCATACTCAGGATTTATCAGACTATTTGATGCACCGATAACTATATCCGATACAGAGAAAAGCAATATGCTGAAACTGGCAATGTACAATGTAAACTCTGCGGCGGTATACTATGATGCAAGGTATGGCTCGGATTGGATAAGCAATTCCTCTGCACTAAAAACTTACCTGAAAGGCAAAGGAGCTGCCGAAATAAATGCAGATAATACTGATTTTATCAAAGCAAATAACTATAGATGGAAAACACTCTTGTTCAGCCAGGATGTCGTTCCGGATACAATGACAAGATATAATGAAAGTATAAGCACAAATCCATGCGAGGTAGTTGTGACCTGGGTAGATAATTCGGAGGGCGAATCTGCATTTGTAATCTATTCAAATGGGGTCAAGAAAAAAACAGTATACTCAGATACTTCATCCGGTACCGGCAAGAGCTATATGGCAGTAGTTGAAGACTTGGAAGCCAATTCAACAGTGACTGTAAAACCGGCATACATCCATTATACTGAGATGGCATCACAGAGAAGTGAAGGAGAAGGAATAAGCTTCTTTGTAAAGGATGCAGTAAGTAAGAAACCGGGCGGACTGAGAGGAAAAACCTATCCGGCAGATGAAAATCTAAGAACAACTGTTGATTTGAGCTGGGAAGATACCAGTACATCAGAAACCGGATTTGAAGTATATGTTGATGGAGAACCTTATCAGACAGTTGATTCAACAACAATAGATTCAATGGGAAAAACATATTCATTAAGGTTCGAAGGACTTGAGAGCGGTAAAACATATCAGTTTGGAGTCAAAAACGTATATGCAACTCAAAAGAGTGTTATGGCTGTAATTGATATTCAGCTTCCTACAAAGAATATCGGGACAATAAGATTGTCAGAGGCTGAAAACTTATCAACAGGCTGGGATAAGGAAGCCAGAGGTTATGCAGTGCTTGAATGGGATGCTGTACTTGGTGCAACAGCATACGGAATATACCTGTATGACGGATGTGAATATAGAAAGGTTCAAGAGGTGACAGAGCCAAGGTGGGACAGCAGACAAGCCAAGATTTATCCTTCAGAGGCTGACCTAAATATATATCCGGACAATGGTGTGCCTAATACACAAAATCTGTTCAAGCAAATCGGACAGGGTGAAGATTTAAGAGATGTGCCAACAAAGCTATATGAAAAAACATGGGGTACAGAATATGACACAAAGACCGAATACTATGTCAAGGTTAGTGTAATTAATGCTGCAGGTGAAATATCATATCCTGATGATAAAGTAACGTTTCAGTTTGATAACTTAACAGATACGACTCCGCCTACAGGAGGAATTGTAATTAACAATGAAGAGGGGATGACAAAGAATAGAGTTGTCAGTGTCTCAATTGTCGTAACAGATACCCAGAGCGGGCTTGATACTATGGAGTTCAGCGAAAATGCTTCTACATGGTCACCGAAGTATCCGTATGCTCCATTAACAAATTGGACACTTTCAAACGGAACAGGATCTAAGACCTTATACTGCAGAGTTACCGATAAAGCAGGAAACAGTGCAGTGTTTTCAAGCAGTATTGAATTACTGCCTGTTGATGACATACCTTCAATTAGAGTAATTGTAAATAGCGGTGAATATACAGTAACGTCTGCAGCAGTTACACTCACAGTACTGGTATCAGACGATATTACTACCGCAACCAGCTTAAATGTGAGGTTTAGTAATAATAACGTGACATGGTCAAACTGGACACAATGCTCGACTAATCAGTTTCCATGGATACTCACTTCGGGTAATGGCAGAAAGACCGTATATGCAGAGGTGAAGGATGAAAACGGCAATGTAGGAAATGCAGTTGTATATTTAACGCTTGAACCTGAGACAAGCACCAGCAAAGTAAGTATTATTTCAAAAAATGTTGCTACAGTTACGACGGAGGAAGGAACCTTTCCGGCGGTAAGAGGAAGAATATTCGAAGCCGGTATAAATGTTAATCAGGATACAACTGAAATCAGTGTTTCATGGGATGGTGTATCTTGGTCGCCATGGGAAAGAGCAACTATTATATCCTCCGGCAGCGGATTTGTCACTGTGAAAAAGAAGCTTAACTTTCAAGGCAATGAAGGCTGGAATGAGCTGTATGTAAAATCTAGGGGCAGTACCGGCACCGAAAGCGAAATAATTTCTCAGAAAACACTCATAGATACCAGGGCACCTGCGGTAAAACTGCAAAGTGCATATGGTTCAACAGCCACATCATCTTCAAGTATAGACCTGCTTGTTGAGGCAGAGGATAATGTATCAACAAAATTCTTCTATTCGATTGGTGCAGGCACTAAAATAAAATTGTCCGAGGAAAGAAAAGTTAAGGTGGAAGGCATACAAAAAGGAAAATTAAATTTAATACAGATAAGGGTCTATGATGAAGCAGGTAATTCTACACTGGCATCTATTAAGATCTGGGGTCTGTAATTGCCGTTGTCGTAGGGAACAGATATATCTGTTCCCTACAAAAATATTGGGGCGAATTGCAATACGACTGCGAAAACACAAAAACGAGTGAAAGAAAACGGAGCTGGGCATGAAGAAGTTATTTATTTTACTTGTATCATACATCATAACAACATATATCCTAACCAATTTGGTTCTGGCTGAACCAATATTTCAGGATACCTTTACCGATACCGTGAGTATTGACCTTACACAAACAACTGCGTTAGTAGACACGGTGAATGGTGAGATTTCACTTCCTAGGGCAAGAATACCTAACGCTCTTGCAGTCAGCCGGTTCCAGGATGAATTTGCTGTTATCAACGGAAGCGGGATTGACTACTATGCATTTGATCAAGGAACTAATTCTGTAGTGAGGAATGACCTGCTTAATATAAATGATATTACAGACCCTGTGGGAATTGCAGCAGGGCAGGGAGACTATTCACTATGGGTTCTGACCGGGAGCGAAATAAGGCGTTATGATTTTACCGGCAGCGGGATGAGCCACAATCCATATCTTAGCGTCACAGGGCTTACTGATGTTTTTTCAATTTGTTCAAATCCTCTTGACGATACTGTAATCTCATTGTCCGAAGATATGAGCGGAAAAGGTATAATTACGACATATAAATCTGTGGCTGAAGGTGGAGGAATGCAGACAGTACCGCAATTATCATTTAATACAGGCTTGGAGGACCCATCTGCTGTAAGTATGGTTCCGGACTCAAGTGATATTATTGTGTCAGCAGGTGATTCGGTATATTATTATTCGTTTGAAGCTGCCAGCGGCACATATGTACAAAATGCAATGATGACTGTTGCTACAGGGATGCCAATTAACAGCATAAGTCTAAACCAGACAGGAGACGGATATATGGTTTCCGGACAGACGGCATCCGACTATTATTTGTACGACCTTAACCTTTCAAAAATGGAGCGGGTTCCACTGCTTTCTTCAACCTCAGAAAACTACCAATATTCGGTATCACTAAAACAGGGAGCCTATGAGTATGCTGTTTTAACAGAGGACGGAACAGTCCAGTACTGGATAATGGATTCGGCAACCGGAAGCATAGTAAGAAATCCAGCCATGGAAACAGCGGGGATTGCGGTATTTAAGAAATATTATACACCTAGGGAATATGTTAGTACTGTAAGAAATACGGCAATAAATTACGACGAAATAAGAGTGACAGCCAATACTGAAATTCCGGAGGGCGCTTCGATTAACTGGAGTGCTAAGTGCGGTAATGATAGTGAATGGCATACTCTGGTGCCGGGAACTTGGGTGAATGTTCCGGCCTTTAATTCTTTTTATCTGAAGGCTCAATTGGTTTCGCCGGAGGGGATTAACCAAAAGACTCCCAAAATATTTGATGTTCTTCTGGAGGGAACCAAGTGTGAGATCAGCAGTGTCGAATGTATTGCAATTACTAAAAATGATATTGGGCAGGTTTTACCTACCAGTCAGTTTGCAGTTAATGCGAAGCAGGGTAGTCAGATCGTTTTTGCAGCAGATACGCTGGGTTATATGCAGGAAGTTTCCGCTGTCTATAGTACAGGAGAGCAACAGATGTTAAAGCCGGAAAATTCCTTAGAGAATGAAAAAAACAGATGGTATGGATCAATTACTTTGGAGCCGGATGCACAGGAGGGTGAAATAATAAGCCTATCGCTTACAGGCAGGAAGCCGGCAAAAGTAGTAGACTATAACATAGATCGGTTTATTGAGATAAAAGACAATGTTATTTATGATATGGATGTTAATTTGACGAGGTAGGCAACAGATATATCTGTTGCCTACGGTATCATTTATCCTTAAATAAATTCTGTATTTGCCTCATGGTTTCTTCTTCCTTTAACCTGAATTTGAACTCAACCCTTCTTGAGGAATCCTGGTCGATTTTGCCTGCTTTTAGAACGGGGATGCTAAAAGATTTTCCTGTAGAAGTGAGATACTTTCTGATAGAATCTTTTCCGTTAAAATAAGACATCTCATCGCTTAAAATATACTTTGAGACAGAAAGAGCTCTTCTTTGAGATAAGTCAAGGTTGTAAAGGTAATTTCCCCGGTCATCGGTGTGACCTTCAATTATTATTTCCGAAATATTATTTTTGGTTTTTTCACTAAACAAAGTTGAAATATATTTAGGGAAAAATTGATTCAAATACTGTTTTCCTTTTAGAGAGATCCTATCACTATCATATTCGAATAGGACTTTATCGCTAAGCCTAATGGCTCCGGTTTCATGGTCAATGCTGACATTCAGATTAGACTTATCAAAAATATCTTTAAGCTCTGTGACCAAACTTTCTCGAACTCCGATCAGTCTCTCGACCTTCTTTTCTGATTCCTTGAGGTTTGAAATCTGTTGTTCATGGATTGTTATAATTTTTTGGGTCTGGCTGGTATTCTGATACATGAAAAACATAAGAAGAATCAGGAAAGTACCTACAAGTGTTGACATAAGATCTGCAAAGGACATGCCGTATTCGTGCTGATGCTCGTATTCATCCAAGGGAATTTTTGATCTTATATTGGACATATTGAGTCCTCCTTGTTATAATGCATTGTAGGGAACAGATATATCTGTTCCCTACTCATATTAATAGAATTCACCATCGCTGCGCTTGGTCTTCGAAGGATATAATATTTTATCCCCCAGCTTGTTATCTATGTTCTTCATTGAACCTTTAAGATCATCAAATTCCTTTGCAGTATTTTCCACGGTCTTCTGGACATTATCAACAGTTTCATCAATATGTAGAGTAACCTTCTTTATCTCATCATCAAAAGCATTTTTTATACCATCTTGGATCTTATCCGATATATCTTTAACTGATTCAATAAAATTCTGATTTAATTCTACCATTGATGAATCCATAGCTTTTCCCACAATTTCTTCTATGTTTCCGGACATGTTTTTTACAGAGGTATTCAATTCATTCAGATTATTTGCAATACCTTCCTGGACCGATTTTGTTTCTTTAAATTCAGTCAGCATCTGATCAACATTTTCTTTGACACCGGTCTGCTGTTGTGAGATGTTCTCCAAAGCCGGACCCAGATTATCAAGAGAGACATTTGAAAGCTTACCGCCATTTGAGAGTGCAGCCGACTTTTGTGTATTTGCTTGCTGCTGGCTTGCAATGTCAGAAAGCCTGTTGGTTAATTCGAATATGCAGAGAGTAAGAGGCTCAAGGTTTTTATTTATGGAACTCGATATTGCATTGGATAGTTTTGAAAAAGATTGTTCTTCGGAGAGATTGTGAGATTTTTTTGTCTTATCTTCTGTAATATTGGTAGACATTTGTTCAACAGCTGCAGTTTGTGCACTTTGAAGCTTGATCATTTCTATGAGGTAGGAGCCGAGTGACTCGGCAGGAAAGATTTGTTCATAAGCCACCTGAAAATTATTAACACTTTTAACTATACTGTGGAGCAGAATTCTGTCAAACAAGTTCCAGGAAAGGGATGAGCCAATACCTAGCACTGAAGTCAAAAACCCGATTTTAAGTCCTTCCAGAAGAGGAAGCATGCTGGATTGAATTGCTTCAGGATTTGTTACATCTATTGTATTTAATCCAACGATAAGACCCGTGAAGGTACCTAGTATTCCTGCTGCAATAAGTATACCGGGAATAATTTCTGCTATCTTTCTTTTGGTTGGAATATCCACTAAAGTAACCTTGTTAAAGAAAGAGCTTATGTCAATAGATGATCCCTCAGCACCATATTTTAGAAGAGTGGCATAGTACTTTTTCCAAAGATTTTTAATCTCTTTACTGTTTTTCTTGGAATTGACTATATCATTTAAAATAACCATTTTTTCATCGGTTGTGCCTGAAAGGTTTTCGACATCGTTAGTCAGGGATATTATATCATTATTCATTTTCCTGTTCAGAGAAAGGAAGTAGACAAAAGAGCTTATTGCGAAAAGAAGTATAATAGCACAGGCAAAATCATGAAAGTCCATAAATCTGTTGATGAACTCAACAATGAAGGTAATTATTTTATTGGCAATCATACAGTATATCCTCCAATTTATAGATAATAAATATATATTTCTACAAAATCAGGGAATATCCTTCTTTTTCTATACGAAGAACATATATTTATAATAAAAATATATGTATATTAATATTATAATTTGGATGCGAATAACTAATCTGCAGGAATTTGCAAAAAAGTATGTGGATAATGTGTTAGACTGAGATAAAGTACTTGACAATATGGTTTGGATGACATAAATTAATTCTAAGTAAAACCTCAGGGGTGCCGGATGAGTCCGGCTGAGAAAACTTTGCGATGAAGAAGTTTACCCTTGGAACCTGTTCTGGGTAATACCAGCGGAGGGAGAGGAGCGTAAAGATATAACTGACCTCTTACCTTAACGGTGAGAGGTTTTTTTAACAGAAGGGGGGAGAGAATGGAGCTGCTGCGTATAGTAGATGCCAACCTGAACCGCGCAAGAGAAGGTTTGAGGGTAGTTGAGGAGATAGGAAGATTTTATCTCAATGACCGTGAATTATACCTAAAATTTAAGCAGTTAAGGCATCTTTTAAAGGACGGGGAAAAGAGTTTTGAAACTGCACCTTATCTTTTCAGACAGTCAGAAATTGATGTGGGGGCAGAATCTGACTACCTCGAAAGTGAAAGAAAAAATCTGAACGAAGTCATAACGGCAAACTTTAAACGTGTGGAAGAAAGCCTCAGGGTTCTAGAGGAATATTCCAAACTACTAAGAGGTAAGAGTGAGTATTTCAAACAGGCACGGTTTATTACATATGAATTGGAAAAGGTAATAATGTTGAAAATGCCTAAGTCAATTGATTATAGTCTATATCTGGTAACAGACGATGTATACCTGAAGGATCCTTCAATATTTTCCGTTATTGAACAATGCATCATGTCCGGTGTTACGGTTCTTCAGTACCGGGCAAAAGAGAAAACATCCCGCGAGATGTTAAGAGAGGCTGAAAGGCTTAGGGAGATGACAAAAAAGCATGGTATACCACTAATAATCAACGAGAGGATGGATCTGGCACTGGCAGTGGATGCCGACGGCGTTCACATGGGACAGGATGATTTGACCTATGAAAAAGCAAAAAGATATTTGGGTGATAGAATAATAGGTATTTCATCCAGCACATACAAACAGGCAAAAGAAGCAATTGAAAACGGAGCAGACTATATAGGGCATGGACCTATATTTCCGACTCCAACCAAGAAGGATGCCCATCCGGCGTGCGGAATGAAATCCATTGCAGATATTAGAATAGAATTTCCGGATGCAAAGATTATTGCAATAGGCGGAATAAATCTTGAAAATTCAGAAAGGGTAATAAAAGCAGGTGCTGATGGGTTTGCAGTGGTATCTGCTGTACTGGGAAGCGTTGACCCGTCCGGTGCTGTAAAGCGGTTCAAGGATATCCTTGAGGGCAGAGAAAAAATTTACGAGGGGGAAAGATATGACACAACTAATAAAAGCCCGTGAGAATTTTATCACCAAAGAAATGGATATAGTTGCAGAGTACGAAAGGATTTCACCGGAAACTATCAGGCAAAGAATGGCTTCTGGAACTGTGGTAATTCCATGCAATATTAATCACAAAAACATTATTCCAAGAGGAATTGGAGAAGGTCTAAAGGTTAAAATTAACACAAATATCGGAACATCTCAGCACTGTTGTTCAATTCAAACAGAGCTGCTAAAGCTTCATAAATCAATAAAAGCAGGTACTGATGCAGTTATGGATTTGAGCACCGGAGGAGATATTGATAGAATAAGAAAGGAAATCATAAGAGGAAGCTCTGTCCCTGTCGGAAGCGTACCCTTGTATCAGGCTGCAACCGAAGCAGTTAAAAAACATAATGATACTGCCAGGATGTCACCCGGTCAAATGTTTGAAGTGATAGAAAAGCACGCCGAGGACGGGGTGGACTTCATAACCGTACATGTTGGTGTAACAAGGGAAATATTGAAAGCAGTTGATAAATATCCGCGGCTTACCGAGGTTGTCAGCAGAGGAGGTTCAATTACACTTGACTGGATGGAAAAAAACAATATGGAGAATCCTTTATACGAGAGGTTTGATGAGTTATTAAAAATCTGCAGGAAGTATGATATGACCTTAAGTCTTGGAGACGGCTTAAGACCGGGATCAATAGCAGATGCAACAGACAGGCTTCAATTGATGGAGCTTATGAAGCTGGGTGAATTGGTAAAAGCAGCTAAAGAAAATGGTGTTCAGGTTATGGTCGAAGGTCCGGGGCATGTACCCATAAACCAGATTGAAATGAACATAAGCATGATGAAGCGGCTGTGTGACAATGCCCCATTTTATGTTCTTGGCCCGCTCGTAACCGACGTAGCGCCGGGATATGACCACATAACAGCGGCAATCGGGGGAGCATGGGCTGCATACTTTGGAGCGGACTTCCTGTGTTACGTGACTCCGGCTGAACATTTAGGCTTGCCTACTGTGGAAGATGTTGAAGAAGGTGTTGTTGCACTCAAAATCGCAGCTCATGCCGCTGACCTTGCAAGAGGCAATAAGGAAGCCTATGAATGGGACTATAAAATGAGTAAAGCCAGAAAAGAGCTTAATTGGGAGGAGCAGTTCAGATTGGCTATTAATCCGGAGAGGGCAAGGAAAATCCGCAACGATAGAGGAAGCGGCGATGTAACAACATGTACTATGTGTGGCAGCCTTTGTGCAATGAAAATAATGAATGAGAGAGGAGAAAGAAAATGATAAAAGAACTATGGACAATAAGAGAAGAAGTTAGGGAAAGAAAACCATTGGTTTTAAATTTAACAAATAATGTTGTAACGAATTTTACAGCCAATATACTGCTGGCAGCTGGGGCATCACCTATAATGTCGGAAGGGATTTTGGAAGCTGAAGATTTAATTAGAATTTCTAATGTTCTGGTTTTGAATATAGGTACTCTTCACTCCCGGCAGGTTGATTACTTTCTAAAAGCAGGAGAGATAGCTAATAAACTTAATAAGCCCATAGTCTTGGATCCTGTTGCTACAGGAGCAACCAATTATCGTAGTGATATTACTACCCACATTTTAAAAGAATTAAAACTTAGTTTAATTAGGGGCAATTATGGAGAAATTAGTTGGTTCAAAGGTATCTCAGGTGCGACAAAAGGTGTTGACAGTCTGGCGTCTGAAGTTGACTTGAAAGCAATAAAAGATTTGGCATTGCAAACAGGCATCATGGTTTCTGCTACAGGGCAGACAGATTACATTTCAGACGGGGAAAGAGTCTTTTACAACAAAACAGGACATGAAATGCTCCAGTTGATTACCGGAACCGGATGTGCTCTGAGTTCGCTCATGGGAGCTTTTATATCTGTAAGCGAAGATTCAACTTTCGGAGCTTTATCTGCTCTGGCATTTTATGGTGCCTGTGCTGAAAAGGCTTCAAGGGTATCCAATGGGCCGGGCAGCTTCAGTATAAACTTTATAGATGCTATATATAATTTAAAACAAGAAGAATTTACTGAAATTACTGCCGGGAAAGTTGGGATTTCTAAATAATCATCGACTATTAACATCTCATATAATATTCTTTTGTATAAGGGCTTCAAACATTTCTGATAATTTTTGAAGCCTTACTCAACTCTTTTAAGTAAACCTGTCAAACCTACAAGGTATAAGATTGTAAAAAATAGTTAAAAATATGCTTGAAAATAATTGAATAAAAAGAAGGAAAATAAATTTTACTTGTCGAATATAAAATAGTCCTTGTACATAAATATGATATTAATATTTAATTTCGTACTTAGGAGGAAAATTAATGATTTTGTCGAACAGTTAAAGAATAGCAAAATGAGATTGCGAACCATTAGCATGGCCAAGCAACCAATATTATAGGTGTTAATAATGTCAGGATTTTATTCGGATGATTTGATAGAAGAAATTAAAAGTTCAAATGACATATTAGATGTAGTTTCCGAATATGTAAAGCTGAAAAGAAGTGGAAGAAATTATTTCGGCTTATGTCCCTTTCACCCGGAGAAAACACCATCCTTTTCTGTTTCAACTGAAAAACAAATATTTCATTGTTTTGGATGTGGCATAGGTGGTAATGTAATTCACTTCATTTCAAAAATTGAGAATCTGGAATTTGTTGAATCAATCAAGCACCTTGCAGACAGGGCCAAAATACAGTTGCCGGAGGGAAGTTCGGAAGCTTTTAATTCAGAGAAAACTAACCTGAAAGAGCAGGTTTTGAAAATAAACGTTGAAGCAGCAAGATATTACTATAATATGCTGACTGCCAAACAAGCAGGTATAGCGAGAGATTACTTAAAGAACAGAGAAATATCAGGTGAAACAGTAAGGAAATTTGGATTAGGCTTTGCGTTTGGAATAAATAATGATTTGAGTAAGTTTTTGCTTGACAAGGGATTTAATGAAGAGGTTATATTGGCATCCGGTTTAGCATATAAGGACAAGAGAAGCAGATTGCAGGATAAATTTAAGGCAAGAGTAATGTTCCCTATTTTTGATGTCAGGGATAAGGTAATAGGATTTGGAGGAAGAGTACTCGACAATTCCTTGCCTAAATATTTAAACTCGCCTGAAACAATTGTGTTTAACAAAAGAAAAAATCTTTATGGACTTAATCTCGCCAGAAAATCACAAGAAAGAAAAGTTGTTGTTGTGGAAGGTTACATGGATGCAATATCACTACACCAAAATGGCTTAAACAATGTAGCTGCATCTCTAGGTACATCTTTCACTCAAGAACAGGGAAGACTCCTGAGAAAGTATTTTGAAGAAATAATTATAGCATATGATTCTGATCAGGCTGGGCAGAATGCTGCTATCAGGGGATTGGACCTGCTGAATGATATGGAGATCCCAGTTAGAGTCATTAGGCTTGAAGATGCAAAGGATCCTGATGAGTTTGTCAGAAAAAAAGGGGTTAATAGTTTTAAAGATCTGGTTAATGATGCAAAGACAATTGGACAATTTAAAATTCAAGTTTTTAAAGAACAGTATGATTTGAATGATACCAGAGGGAAGATAGAATTTTTGAATAAGGCGGCGGCTGTATTAGCCAAGGTGCAAAATAGCATTGAAAGAGATGCTTACATAAAACAAATATCTGAGGAAACAGGAATAGGTGTAGAGCCTATATATACAGAAATTAATAAACTTCTAAATGGTAGGATTAAAATTTTAAAAACTCACCAAAATTTTCAGACAGGTTTAATAAAGATTCGTAAGGGTATAGGGGAGTTAAGTCCAAAGATATTACAAACTGAAAAAATGCTTATTGCATTACTCAGTAATGAAGACAAACGGATATTTGAGCTTATTCATCAAAGGATTCAGACGCAAGATTTTCAGGCAGAAGCCACTAGGAATATTGCTGAAAAAATATATAAGCTAAACGAGAAACAAATTGATATTACTTACTCAAGTGTATTGAGCATACTTGAAAATGAAAATGAGATTAGCATGTATACAGAAATTATGCAGCGTGAATTTAACTTTGAAGACGCATTTAAAGTAGCATGTGATCTAATAGAGACAATAGCGAGAGGAAAACTTGAATTCAAAAAACAAGAGATATTATCGAAAATAAAAAATGAAAATTTATCTGAAGGGGATGTATTAGAATTAGAAGAAGAATTAAAAACTATAACGTCAACACTGCAATCGCTGAAAAGAAATTAGATAAACTAATGCAGAAAGGAGGCGCATAAAATGAAAAATGGAGAGAGTAAAAAGGCCATAATTAAAGAATTGATTGAAAAGGGTAAGTCAAAAGGGATTCTTACCTATAAAGAAATTATGGATGCGCTTGAAGAGGTTGACCTCGAACCGGATCAAATAGAAAAGATTTATGATACGTTGGAGAATATGGGAATAGATGTAATTGGAGATATAGAGCCGGAATTGGAAGATTTGCAGCTAACTGAGGAAGACCTGGACATTACTATTCCTGAGGGTATAAATATAGACGATCCTGTCAGGATGTATCTAAAGGAAATTGGTAAAGTACCGCTTCTTTCTGCTGAGGAAGAGATTGATTTGGCTCAAAAAATGGAAAAGGGTGATGCTGAGGCAAAGAGAAGGCTGGCAGAAGCTAACCTCAGGCTTGTAGTAAGTATTGCTAAAAGATATGTTGGTAGAGGTATGCTCTTTTTGGATTTGATTCAAG
>DHFP01000107.1 GCA_002402315.1 Clostridiales bacterium UBA4821 | reverse complement strand
TTCAGCCCCGTGACCACGAGTTTTAAACAGGAGGAGTTGTCAATGAAAAAGTTTGTTTTAGTATTAATGGGGTGTGCTGTACTTGGGTTATTCACGGCTTGTCAATCAGCAACCTCTAACAAAGAAAATACTACATTGAATGTTCAAAATGAGATAACAAAACCGGATAGAAACCCTGATATTTATGCTCAGATAAGATCGGTAAAAGGGAATGAGCTTGTATTAAATCTGGTTGAGGTAAAAGAAGACGTGACAGAGCTTAGCGAACAAGAAAAGCAAAAAAGAAGAGAGGAAATGCAAAGTCTGAGTGAGGAAGAAAGAAAGAAAATCAGGGACGAGAGAAACAAATTAACCGGTGAGACTGCGACAGTAACAATTCCTGTAGGAACACCAGTCTGCAAGAATGATTCTTCGGAAGGCAAGATTACATACAAAGAATTGGAACTTTCGGAGCTTAGGGAAGGCTTAAATATAAGGGTATGGCTTGATAATCAAGGAACAGACGGTGATAAAACTGCAGAATTTGTTCTTGTAACACAATCTCAACAATAGTAAAGGGTTGAAAATTAAAATGATAAAAATGAGCAATATTACTAAAACTTATAAAACGGGTAATGTGGAGGTTAATGCTCTAAAAGGTATTAACCTGACCATATCCAAAGGAGAATTCTTAGCAATTCTAGGTCCTTCAGGTTCAGGTAAGTCCACGCTGATGAATGTAATCGGCTGTCTGGATGTTCCTTCAAATGGCGAATATTACCTTGATGAGATAGATGTTTTGAGAATGAAGGATGACCAGCTTGCTACTATCAGAAATAATAAAATAGGCTTTATTTTTCAGAAATATAATCTTCTACCAAGATTAAGCGCATTACAAAATGTTCAAATGCCTCTGCTTTTTAGAGGAATAAGTAGAAAGCAAAGTAAGGAAAAAGCAATAGAATTACTACAGCTTGTCGGACTTGGAGAGAGAATACATCATAAGCCTTCGGAGTTATCAGGAGGTCAGCAACAGAGGGTTTCAATTGCAAGGGCGCTTGTGGGAAGCCCAAGTATTCTTTTGGCAGACGAACCTACAGGAGCTCTTGATACCAAATCCGGAAGTGAAATAATAGAGATTTTTACCCAACTGAATGAAAAGGGAAACACAGTTATATTCATAACTCATGACCAGACCATAGCACAAAAAGCGAAAAGGATTATCAGGATTACGGACGGTATGGTGGTTTAAGAATTACATTAGATAAATTCACTTAAAATCAAATGAATAATTATCCTTCATTGCTTAAATCACTTTCTTGCGACTTAACTTTTTTTAAATTCCCCATTTTGAGGTAATAGATGTTTAGGCAAAAAAGCATATCCTGCGATTAATGTTGGAACAACTGCACTTGCGATAACTGCTGCAACAATAAAAGAATACTGAGCTTGAGTTATAATGCCATGAGAAAAACCAAATAGTGCCGAGATAGTTCCAAATGTCAGCCCAGTAGACATCATTAAAGTATAATACCATTTCTCGTTACGTTCTTTCCTGAACATTCCAATAACCGGATACAACCCAAAAATTTTAGAGAAGACCTTTCCTGCCAATAACAACAAGAAAACAAATGGAGCCAAAATTAAAGCAGATAATGAAACGAGCATTCCTGCACGGAGAAAATAAAACGGAGTGAGAAAACCAATAGTTAAAGTCCGTAATCGTCGAATCCAGTCAGTGTCTTTAGCTGCACTTCCTGCTAAAACCATGCCTACTATGTACGCAGGCAGAACTGCCTCGCTTCCGGACCAAATTGCCAGTGCACCTAACCCCAAAAGGATAAGAAGTACCCATTTAGTTCTTATAGCAGCAGTATGGTGAGCATAAATACGTGTCAATGCTCTCGTTATTAAAGGCAATGAAACTAATACGGCAATACTTACTGTAAGGAAAATCAAGGTTTTGTATGTGAATGGTGAAAACAATAAGCCAAGAGCAATGACAGTTCCAATATCATTAATAAAACAAGCTCCTAAAATACCCTTGCCGAATTCAGTTTTGTTAAAGCCTGTTCCGAGCATGACGGCATAGACAACTGCCACTGAGGTTGTTGAAAGTGCTACACCACATAATAAACTTGCTTGAAGAGTCCATCCAAGTGCATAATACGCGATGAGTGCACAACCTATAAACGGTGCGAAAAATCCAATCAAACCAACAACCGTAACTTCTTTAATCTTTTTACGAATCACATCAGGATCAAGTTCAGCACCTGCTAAAAAAGTCAATAAAATAGCTCCTACTGAAGCTAAAAAAACTAACCACTGCGAATCTGTGCCTAATAACTCTGCTATGCCGAAGTAACTTGTTATTGCTGCCGTAACTACACCAACACATATTTCTACTAGTGCAACGGAAGTACGTAAATGATAAGCAATGATGGCGGAAAGAACAGCTAATCCTAGCCATAGAGAAGCAATTATATAGGTTTGATCCATATTACCAATCCTTTCTTTTTATTCTCCTAAAATAAAACTCCTGAGCGTAAACGCGGTTATGGCGAACTCCTTCGCCCTTACATAAATTTATTATATCCATTTTTATCAAAAACGCAAGCATATTTTGTATTAACTGATTTTACTTTTATTTCTGACATAGTTAATTCCATATCTCAAGTTAATGGTAGGTGGTTGTCTCTTTACCCTCGACTTCTGGTGGGTAAAGAGCGAATATTAAGCGAGCAGTTCTTTCCTCTCTTCTAATTGTACCATGTGAGTCAAATTTTTCTACAGAATATAAATTTGTTCCGTTTTACTCCACAAATTTCATGTAAACCAATAAAATTTGACTTCACACGCTTGCTCCGAAGAAAAAGGAAGAAAGGAGCTATTAATTATGGGAAAGTTCATGCTAGGACAGGTAGTTGCTACACCTGGAGCACTGGAGGTATTGAGCAGGGAGGAGATTGCAAAAGCATTAAGCAGGCATGTGAGTGGTGACTGGGGAGACTTGTGCAAAGAGGACAAGGGAGAGAATGAGTTAGCACTGAAGGAAGGGTTCAGACTCTTGTCGGCTTATAAATCGGGCAAAGGTAAGAAGTTCTGGGTAATTACCGAGGCTGACAGGAGTGTGACTACAGTACTGCTGCCGGAGGAGTATTGAGGGATCGAAAGGTCCTTTTGGCAGAACAACTGCAAATGAATTCCTTGACATCTTTTGGTGAAAAAGATAGAATTTATGAAGAAGAAAAGTGAATGAATATATAGAGAGAAATCTTAAAATTATCGGGTTTTAGGATTCTTTTTGTTTTTTTGGATATTAACACTATTAATACAAGATGGCGATAAAACTATACCTTTAATAGACCTATGATAAATAACGCTTTAATAAAAAGAATATTCTTATAAAAGAGGGGACTACACATGGCAGGGTCTAATCAATTAAAGCTTAAGCTATTGTATTTAAAAAAGATACTTAGTGAACAAACCGATGAAGACAATCCATTATCTGCTAATGAGCTTGTGGAAAAACTTAATTTGTATGGGATTATAGCGGAACGCAAATCTATATATGCAGATATTAAACTTTTAGAAGAGTTTGGACTTGATATATGCAGAAGCTTTTCAAAAAAAAGGGGATATTTTATAGGGACCCATGATTTCGAGTTGCCTGAATTAAGGTTATTAGTGGATGCTATTCAATCTGCCAGGTTTATAACACAAAAAAAGTCTAGGGAGCTGATAAAGAAAATTGAAAGACTCACTAGTAAAAATCAGGCTAAGAATCTTGAAAGACAAATCTTCATAGAAGATAGGCTTAAGTGTCAAAATGAAGAAATTTATTATAATATTGATAAAATACATCAAGCAATTTCAATAAGTAAAAAGATATCATTTCAATACTATCAGTATGATATAAATAAGGATAAGAAACTCAAGGATTCTGGAAAGTTATATATCATAAGCCCGTATGCGATGACGTGGTTTGATGACCATTACTATTTGGTAGGGAATAATGATAGGTATAATAACCTTTCACATTACCGTATTGATAGAATGTGCAACATTATTATCACTGAACAGGGGGTAAGGAATTTTACTGAAGTAAGTGATTATAAATACTACTTTAATACTGCCGACTATTCAAAAAGGTTATATAACATGTTTCCTGGTGAAACGGAAAAGGTAAAAATTAAGTTCAAAAATCATTTAATAAATGCAGTTCTGGATAGGTTCGGAATGGATGTCACTATTACAAAAGAAAATGAGGGTGAATTCTGTGTTATTGCTGATTTAGTAGTGAGTGATGGTTTTTTAGCTTGGCTACTTATTTTTGGAGAGGATGCAAAAATTATTGCTCCAGATAATCTTATAAAAAAAATGCAGGATAAGATAAGAAAAATATATGCCTTATATGGATAATGCACTGTCCGATTAATTGGACAGTGCATGTCTTATAATGTTATTAAGGCTTATATCTTTCGTAATGGGGGCTTAAGAATGGATTACTTAGAGTGGAATAGGATTATTTCCCGGCACTTTTTTAATGACGAGATGGCTGGGCGTGAAGTGATTCTAAATGTTGACAGTTCTCTACTTAATAAATTGGGAGAAAACTATGGAGTAGGTGTCGAAGATTTTATTGAAGCGGTAGTTGATGGACCAAGCCAGGCTTACGAAAAAGGATTCTGCAATAAGGCACTATGGGCATTAGGAAGAAGCAGGATCAGTGGTAGCTATAGACAAGGGTACCCTTTATACATTGCATACCTGGCCTTTTTGGTTCTTGCTGTTGATACTGAAGGAGACTTTTCTGACCACGCCTACTATCCTAGGCTCAATACTCTGTTAGGGAAGCATGGGGGGAAAGTTCAGCCAGGATCTTTTATGGAATTGGATGAATTATGGCTTGACTTACAAGTATGGAGTATAGAAATAAAAAGTGAAAAACTCGGAAGGTTTACAACAAAGCCAATGGGAGCGTGGCGGCACGTCGGCTTACCTATTTCACAAACCTTGATTACATCTGAGGAGCGTGAAAAGCTACCTATATTCTTTGTCCAAAATGATTTTGATCCAATGTTACTCCCCGATTATGACACGCTTTCTAAGGCTATTTCTGAGTCTTCATTTTTTAAGAAGCGAACAAAGAAGTTAATTTTGTCTGGTGATAATGAATATAAACACTTGAAGGTTGGATTACTTGAACTTATCCAGACTGCTCTTATTGAATGGGATGGAGTAGCACCTGATATTGAAGATAGTGATATTCAACAAAATGGGTGGATAAATTCAATGTTAAGGCTGTGCATAAACCTCGATAATTTTGCTTCGAGCATAAAAGTAACCGCTAGGTTTAAGACAAATTGTGAGTTTCCTGATGATGAGTTTGATTTTTATAGGCATAAAGATTCAAGCTTATGGAAGAGCAAGGGATCCATACGTAATTGGAGTACAGAACTTGTAGGTTGTTACTCAAGAAATACAAAAGATGCAACTTTGTTAAGCTGGAGTGAAGAGGAAGTTTTTATTGATAATCAATTAAGATGGAGAGTAAGGTTAAAGCCATCACTAGTTCGTGTACTTATTTCGGGGAAGCATGAGGGCCTGAACGGTTGGATTGAAACAAATAGGATAGAGCCGAATATACATTACTTAATAGCTTCTCACGAATCTCACGTTGAGAGTATTGTAAACTGGGGAATGAATTCATGTGACGGGTTTTCACCGTTAGATTATGATGGGATACCGCCGCAATGGAAACTTTATATAGTGAATAATATTAGAAAGCCTCATCCTGAAATAGATATACTAAAATTTCCGCTATCATATTCGATCCGGTTTGAAGGTGGTATCAAGTCAGGTAAAGGAAATTCTTATTTTAGGCTTGCTCCACCAAAAATCTTTATTGAAGGCATTACCGGTAACGAAACTGTTAAAGTAAGTGGGAGGGAAATCACTGATCATCTGGATAACATCTGGCTTTTACCAGAAGATGCTGAAGTCAATGCTCCCCTGAAAATAGAACTTTGCGATGGTAATACCTGTGTAATGTCCCGGATTTTAATACTTGAAGAGAGTGGGATGAATTCTAGGTACTGTTCACCTGCTAGAGATAAATATGGTGATATTATTACAACCCATCAGCAGGTTTTTTCAGTGTCGGGGGCAAATGTGCAGGGGGTAAGTTTAAAAGATATACCCATATATAAAGAGCACCCACCAACATATATGTCACATAGAATTATTTTTATTGGTAATCATCCGGGCCTTTACTGTGAATGGCCTGATGATAATCTGCCAGATAATTGGGATGCAGTTTGGGCAATAGCGAAGGTTAAGCGTGATAGATGGAAAGTGTATTTTGTGGGTAAAGACCTATCCCTATGTAACTTAAGTGCAATAAATAAATCATGGACCCATTGGAAAAAGTGGAAGAAAGTATTAGTGAATTTAAATATTGAACCTCCAAAAATCCGGATACTTTATAATTTATGGAAGACATACAAGAGGGGGGCGCAGAAACTATGAGGCTTGATTTATTAGATGTTATTTCTACAAGAGGTGAAATAAGTTTTGAGGAGTTTAGAAAAATTATAAACGAACTCTATTTGAAAGACGCAGATGATAATATTAGCTTAAAGGAATATTCAATTCAGCTATTATACTATCTTGATGCCCTGGGGCATTGCGAATTTGATTTTGAAAGCCGTAAAGTCTTTGCCTGTCAACCAATCCTTGCACTAATACCCGGGATGGGAAGCCTGAATGCTGTACTTGCAGGTGCACGTGGTAGCCAGATGATGAAAAAGATCAAAGGGATAGAAGAAAAATATAAGGATTGCCTAAGTATACATATTATAAAACAGGAAAGGGAAGGAATTATTCTACCAGATGCAGTGATTTTTGAAACATTGGATGAGCTGGTATTTAATGAAGTAGCATGTATTTTAGGTGTTCAATACGCTGGTAAAATACCTGTTGCATGGGTTATTGCTAATGGGTCATGTGACATTGGAGAATCCTTTGATAGGGCCGAAGAATATAAAGGTAATAAGCTTAATTGGACATGCAGGAGATTCAATTCAAATAAACTGTCTTTCCAGAAATACGTTTCAGAAGATATACTTCCACAGCTATTTGAATATACAAATCCGGTATCCCAAAAAAAAGTATATCTATATGTTGGTGATGATAACATGAAAAAAGTTGAAAGAGACTGGGGGCGCTATTATCTACTGAATAAATTTGATAAACATGTTCTAGTTTATGACAGTAGGAAGCATGTATTAGCAGTGCCAGGCTATGTACCTTTGCCGAAATTACTAGCACGGGCATTGACGCTCTGCTCTGGCCTTGCCTCATATAAACAAACTCTAACCTGTGATATACATCATTTGCATAAAGTGCTACCGGTTGATATATATAAGGGTGTTACTGTTTCTATGGCTAATCTGATTGCAAGTAAAGTTGGTCAAAATTTAAATATATTTACAGCTAATTTTGATGAGGAGGTATATATATGATCGATCCTATCAAGTCTTATAAAACTGTAAGAGATAATTTTATCCTTTATGTTAAAACAGCGTTTGGCACTAGGTTCCAATCGCTAGAAGAAGAAAGGAATGCCTTATTACACAAAAATAAGGTAATGAGTCAGGAGCCATGGATAGAACCGTTACCTAAATATAAATCAAGCGGAAAGTATATTGATGATTTGCGAGACGATGATCTGCCGGGCTTAGCACCAAATGAAATAGCAATCTTTAAGGAAATTGTAAAGTGTGGACTTTTTGGTACAAAATTTCCGCTCTATAGTCACCAGTATAATATGCTTAAGAAAGCAGTAGAAGGGTTAAACTGTGTTATTACATCTGGTACGGGATCTGGCAAAACGGAATCTTTTCTTTTGCCATTATTAGCACAATTATCAAAGGAGTTTAGTGGCTGGAAAACAGCAGGAACAACACATCCGAATTTGAATGATTGGTGGAAAAATAAACAATGGAAAGATAGCTGTAAAACAAACGGAAGACTTACATCATCATATAGAGTTTCCCAACGTCAGCATGAGAATCGGCCAGCTGCTGTTAGGGCATTAATCCTATACCCGGTTAATGCATTAGTAGAGGATCAAATGACACGTTTAAGGAAAGCCTTAGATTCTGATGGCGCTAGGCAATGGTTTGCTCAAAACGGTAATGGAAACCGCATTTATTTAGGTCGCTATAATGGTTTAACACCTGTACCAGGACATGAATGGAAAAGAAATAATAATCCTGATACAGAAAAAATTAAAGAATTAGCTGAAAAACTAAAAGAAATGGATGATACAGCTCAAATAGCCAGAACTTATGCTAATGATCCCAATAATCCTGATCCTGATAAACACGAAGTGGTAGCTTTTTTCCCGCAACTAGATGGAGCTGAGATGAGATCAAGGTGGGATATGCAGGACTCGCCCCCAGACATTTTAATTACAAATTTCTCCATGCTAAGCATTATGTTAATGAGAGAAGCCGATGAAGGGATATTTGAGAAGACAAGGGCATGGCTTGCGTGTGAGGACTTACCTGAATGCGAGCGGGAAGAAGCTAAGGGTAGCAGAGTTTTTCATTTGATTGTGGATGAATTGCATCTTTACCGTGGAACAGCTGGGGCCGAGGTAGCTTATTTACTTAGGTTACTATTATTACGTCTCGGACTGAATCCAGAACATCCACAGCTACGCATACTTGCGTCTAGTGCTTCATTAGAGGCAGATGATCCTAAAAGTTATAAATTTTTAAAGGACTTTTTCGGGAGTAGTTCCTTTGAAATAATTGAAGGTAGCCCTGCACCAATACCTGAAGTTAAAGAAAACTGTTATTTGTCATTTTATCCTTTCAAAATAATAGGTGAAAATTGTGATAAATTGTCAGATGATATTTTTAACCAGACCCTTCAGAATATTGGTATTGAGTATCATGGAAGTGAGCCCTGTAAAGTATTACTACAAGCATTACAATCTTCAGATTATAATGTCGGTGCATACATGGTACATGCATGTAATGTTGATGACAAGTTAAGGGCTATATCATTGGATGACTTTGGAAGAAGAATTTTTGGAGACATTCCGCAAGATGAAATATACAAAGCTGTGCAAGGCTTATTAATGTTGAGGTCATTATATGATGAAATGGGGATAAGTACTTCCCTGCCATCTTTTAGAATGCATTTCTTCTTTCGTAACATTGAAGGACTTTGGGCATCAACAAAACCATCATCCGTGTCAAACGATGGCCGTACAGTTGGACCTCTTTATCATTCATCACGTATTATTGGTGATGATGGGCGGCGTGTATTAGAATTGCTGTATTGTGAACATTGTGGAACAGTATTTTTGGGAGGTAGTAGACTGAAACTGGATAATGGATTTATTGAGATGTTAACTACAGACCCTGAAATTGAAGGGATTCCTGATAGAAGCCCTGCGAGGTTTGTAGAAAGAAGAACATATGATGAATTTGCAATTTTCTGGCCACAAGGTGAACAGGAATTCAAGACAGATGCATCCAGATGGAATCAGCCACGGATTGACTCAACAGATCAAAACAATGCAAATCAACATTCAGACCCAGCTAGATGGGAGGAGGCTTGCTTAAATAACCGAACAGGTTATGTAGTTTTAACCCATGAGAAATATGACGAGGAACCGGAACAATGGCTTAAAGGTTATTTGTTTTCAATTGTTCCAAATAATGAAGAGGATTTAGAGAATCATAGAGCTTTACCGTGTTTATGTCCTTCATGTGCAGCCGATCATACCAGGCGGTTAAGGAAGTCTCCTATAAGGGGATTCCGTACAGGTTTTTCGAGAGTAAGTCAGATATTTACTAAGGAGTTGTTTTATCAGCTTCCTGAAGTACCTCAAAGAAAACTTGTGGTATTCTCTGATAGCCGAGAGGATGCTGCTCAAATTTCAAATGGCGTTGAAAGAAGCCACTACTCAGATTTAGTAAGGGATATAGCAATAGACGAGTTACAAATCCAGGCTTTGGGCGAGCCCAATTTACTGGACGATATTGAAAACAACAGAAGCTATAGCGAGTTTGCGCAAAGATATTTAGAAATTAATCCTGGCGCTGAAGGTGAAATACGTAATTTATTGGGGCTGACTAATAATCCAATTCCTTCAGGGTTACCTCCAGAATTCCAGCAAGCTTTAGAAGTTAAAATAAAAGAGGCTAATGATAAGATTGATAGTATAAGAAAAAGGGGTACAACTAGAATTGTTCCTGTGTCAACAATACTTCCACCTGCAGATAACCTTTCCTCTTGTGGAAGTTTAATTGAAAGGTTGATTAAGTTAGGAGTTAATCCTTCAGGTAATGAGATAAGGCTACAATACTTTAAATGGGATGATGTATGGCATCATTGGACTGAGTTGTTTGAACTGAAAAGTCTGAAATGGAAGCAGGGGCTTCCACAAACATCCCAGATAGCTAGAGATAGGATTCATGACAGGTTATTAAGGGCTATTGCTGAATTGTTTTTCAGTAGACTATACTTTGGCATTGAATCTTCAGGGCTTGGCTGGCCTACATTAACTTTACAAGATGATATGCTTCAAATATATGCATCAAGCACCGGTCTACAGGTCAAAATTTTTAAACAGATTTTAGAATCCTTTATAAGGATTCTAGGAGATAAATACCGGTATGAACCTTCTGAGCATACACCAAATGATTATATTGATTATAGTAATATGAGTGCTCAATTAAAAAAGTATATACGTGCTATAGCTAGTAAGTATAGTATTGATGAAGAAACGCTTGGACGGAATGTTTTTCAGGCATTACAGACTGGTGGTCACAATGGGGCCAAAATAAATACTAGGTTACTGCATGTACATGTATCTCAAGCAGATGATCCTGTATGGACCTGCCCAATTTGCACACGGCATCATCTGCATGCTTCAGCTGGGATATGTACAAACTGTTGTGCAGATTTGAACCCTACCCCAGACAAGATCTGTAGCGAGGTATGGAATCAAAACTATATTGCAAAACCTGCTTCTGAAAAGCGTAAACCAATTCGGATACATTGTGAAGAATTAACAGCACAATCCGATGATCAAGCAGAAAGACAGAGACACTTTAGAGGTATGATTGTTAATTTTAATGGCCAGCAGAGAGTGTACCACCGTATTGTAGATGAGATAGATGCTTTGAGTGTCACGACAACAATGGAAGTGGGTGTTGATATCGGAAGTTTGCAGGCGGTGATGATGGCCAATATGCCACCTATGAGGTTTAACTACCAACAAAGGGTAGGACGTGCAGGAAGAAGGGGACAGGCCTTTGCTTTTGTACTTACTTTATGCCGGGGGCGTAGCCATGATGAATATTACTTTGCTAACCCAGAAAAGATAACTGGCGATCCGCCGCCGGTCCCATTTATAACTATGGGGCAGGCCCGGATTATCAAACGATTATTGGCAAAGGAGTGCTTACGGAGAGCGTTCAAAAATGCTGGAGTGAGATGGTGGGATAGCCCAGTGCCGCCAGATAGCCATGGAGAGTTTGGGCTTGCAGTAGATCCAAATAGCCAATGCGGATGGGTGCAAAACCAAAACGCTGTAGTTTCATGGCTTAGTACGCAAATAGGCGAACAGTCAGAAATAGTAAGGGCACTTACAAATACTAATGATCCTAGTTTACTCAACTGGGTATCAAATGAACTTCCCACTCTCATTAGTAATTCCGTAAGTAACCCGGAACTTTCCGGTGACGGTTTAGCGGAGAGGCTCGCAGAATGTGCTATATTGCCTATGTATGGTATGCCCTCAAGAACCAGAAACCTTTATCACTACGCCAAAGGGCAAGTAGTTAAAGTTATAGACCGGGATTTGGAGTTGTCTATCACAGAGTTTGCTCCTGGAGCTCAGAAAACAAAAGATAAAGCGATCCATACCTCAATAGGTTTTACGCCTCCTTTAGTTAATCATGGATATAAGTGGATACCTGCGACAAATAACCCACTTCCATATAGGCGTTGGATGCAGCGTTGTAAGGCGTGTAATAATATTGACACAAGTGATCTTCCTTTAACTGATAAAAGCTGTACTTATTGCGGGCAACCTGAGGATGAGAAAAATAGTTTTCTTCAATTTCAAATTGCTGTACCACAGGCCTATAGGACAGATTTCTCTCCAGGTGAAGATGCGAAGGAGGATATGGATATAATAGCCGGTGCACCAGCATTACTTGCTGAATCAAATTCATCTGTAGTTGAGTCTAAACAAACTGGCAATTGTAATTTATCAATTTCAGATGATGGACGTGTATGGAGAATAAATGATAATGCTGGTAGGCTGTTTGAAGGATCGGTTATTGACTATAATAGAATGGAACACCAGTGGATTTCGGCAAAGCATGGAGGAAGTTCAGGTGAAAGTATAGCATTAGCAGCAGGAAAAACAACTGAGGTGTTACGTATACAGCCGTCAGATATTCCTTTTGGCTTAAACGTTGACCCACTGTACTCTTATGGTGCAGTTAAAGGAGCTATATATTCAGCAGCCTTTTTATTAAGGCGTGTGCTTGCTGGTGAGCTTGATATTGATCCCGATGAAATTGAAATTGCAAATTACTCACGAAAAGGGGATGCTGGTGAGCCTGCGTATGCTGATATTGTTATGAGTGATAGGTTACCGAATGGTGCAGGCTTTGTAAAATATCTTTATGACAATTTTGATAAGATCTTAAAGGAGACCTGTGAACCGGTCCTAGGGTCAAGAACATACGCTGAAACAATTTTATCTTCAAACCATAGGGGTTGTGATTCAGCATGTTATGACTGCTTAAAAGTTTACCGAAACATGACCTATCATGGTTTGTTGGATTGGCGGCTTGCAATATCGTATTTACGCATTTTAGCAGATGCAAGCTATTTATCTGGGCTAGATGGTAATTTTAATTACCCTGAGCTAGATAATTGGATGAACATTGCAACAATACTAAGAGATAACTTTATCTCGTACTTCGATAACTATCAGCCCTACACTTGGGGTGCTCTTCCAGGATTTAAAACTGGTAACAGGCAGTATCTAGTTGTACATCCTCTCTGGGATACACATAACCCACAGGGCATTCTAGCAACTGCAATTGCCGCAATGGATATTGAACCACGTTTTATTGACACATTTAATCTCTTGAGGAGACCTGGATGGTGCCATAGAAATCAACTGAGGTGATTTATTTGAGTCAGCATACAGTTCCCAATATGCCCTTAAAACAGTTAAACCGAATATCGCCTAGTAAATACTTTTCATTACAGGCTTGCATCCTACGTGAAATTTGGTCAGCTGACACTCAGATAAACGGATTGCTGCCTGCTGCAGCAATTATCAAGATTGGAACTGTTGCCCATAAAGTACTTGAATTAACTGTAAAAGGTTCAGTCAAGAACGAGGAAGATGCGGTAAAGCAATGGGATATTGAAGTAAAAGCAATTGAAGAAGAGATGAGCTCAAATTGGCTTGAAAAACATTTACTACCATTGTCAAAAAGGGCAAGATACTATGAAGTCAAACGGCAACAATGTTTAATAATGGTACGCAGCATTTTATTAAGAGGTGGCATCAGTGGAATAACTAGGCATTCATCTATTCAAGCTGAGGTATGGGTTGAATCACATAACGGAAAAGTTGCTGGGAAAATTGATGTTGTTCGTCAGACTTCTGAGGGTATTCAAATAGTCGATTATAAAACTGGAGCAGTTCTTGATATAGATGCTGGTACGGATGTGGTAAAACAGGAATATCAGCAACAGCTAAAAATATATGCGGCATTGTATAATGAGAAATATTGTAATTGGCCAGAGCATTTAGTTATTTTGACTTTAGGGCATAAGGAGTATGATATTCCGTTTACCAGAAAAGAATGTACAGAGCTGCTTGAAAAAGCATCAGCTAGACTTGATGAGGTTAATGTGATGATAACAAGTGCTTATAATACTAAAGAACTTGCTAATCCAACCCCAGATAATTGCAGGTATTGCGCATATAGACCAGCTTGTGAGGCATATTGGGCAGCAAGGGATTTAACGGGGCTCTGGCCTATAGACTGCTTCGGTAGAATTATTGATAAAAGGGTATTAAATAATGGTAATTTACGGATAACACTTTCTAATGGGACAAATAATGCAGTAATCCGTGGGTTGGATCCTGAGCGGCATAAGATTTGCAATTTAAGTGATAATGACGTGTATTTTTATAATTTAAATGCTGACTCTACTCCTGGCTATTATTCAGAGAATTTGTTGACGACATTCTATTCTAAGTAGTGATAGTAAGAACTCTTTTCCGCATATCGTCCTACGGAAGAGAGTTCTTTAAATCATTTATTAGCTTATTCATAGTATCCTCAAGATTTTTTTTCAATTCACATTCCCATAGAACAATAACATTCCAACCTGAAGAACAAAGTTTATCAATATTTATCTTGTCCCGGTTTATATTATTGTTTATCTTCGATATCCAAAAGTCGGTCCTGGTCTTTGGTATATGAGAATAATTACAGAACCCATGACCATGCCAGAAACAACCATGAATAAAAATCACAGTATGATATTTAGGTAAAACAATATCTGGTTTTCCAGGAAGCCGTTTATCGTTTTTCCTAAAGCGGAAGCCTTTACTAAAAAGCCATTTACGGGTAATTACCTCAATAGAAGTATCCTTTCCCCGGATTTTAGACATGTTATTGCTGCGTTTTTCCCTTGAAATTTTATCCATATATACTTAACCTAAATTTATTTATGCAGCTTTCTCTAAAGCCTAGTTTTAGTATATCAAATTTCTCTGTATCAATCCACAAGTTCAGCCTGGCCTTATTAGATAGTTTATATGATTTGTAATGGCATGAAAGTAATATCCGATTATGTACAACTTAAATCAAAGTAATAATTCTTATATTTGTGCCTGTTTGTAAGCTGGATTATGTAAATGATTATAAACGATCCTGTTAAAAGGAATATTAGGTTGATTCTTTGGCTAAAAGTTTTGTTTCAAGAGATTATCTCTAAACTTTTAGAGGTAATCTCTTGTATCAGAATTTAGTTAATGATATTATTTAAAAGATAAAACGTATGAAGGGGTATAATATTTTGCAAGTAAGCTATAAAAAACTATGGAAATTATTAATTGATAAAAATATGAAGAAAACAGACTTGCAATATGCAGCTAAAATTAGTGCAGGTTCATTAGCTAAACTTGGAAGAAATGAAACTGTATCTATGAATATTTTAATGCGTATATGTACCGCGCTTTCGTGTGATGTGGGTGATATTATAGAATTTATTCCGGGAAATGCAAATAAAACTACATAGTATTCAATATAACTTATTTGCAATGAGCTATTATAGTTGAATAATTTAGGAGAATTATGGCTATTTCACTTTTTTCTTTTTTTTCTGGTGTGGGGTTACTGGATCTTGGATTTGAACATGATGATTTAGATTATAATGTTGTTTTCGTAAATGAATATCAAAAATCATTTTTAAATGCATATACATTTGCCAGACTAATCCATAATACCCCACCACCTATTTATGGTTATCATTGTTGTGATATTAATGATTTTTTAAATTCAGATTTGGCTGTTTTACTACAAGGTCATTTACAGGAACAGCGTAACCTAAATAATATTGTTGGATTTATTGGTGGCCCGCCATGTCCTGATTTTTCTGTAGGCGGTAAGAATCAAGGACGTGATGGGAAAAATGGTATATTAGCACAGAGTTATGTCAATTTGATTGTTGCGCAACAACCTGATTTTTTTATTTTCGAAAATGTTCACGGGCTTATAAAAACCGCTAAACATAGAGAATACTTCGATGAATTGAAACATACTTTGCGTAGTGCGGGATATGTTATTTCCAATACTGTTCTAAACTCTCTGAGCTTCGGAGTTCCCCAAGATAGAGACAGAGTAGTTATGCTAGGTATTTTGAACAACAATGATAGAAGAAATTTACCTGTAATTGATGATGAATCTTTGGATTTTCCTTGGCTCCGGTATGCAATAGTTGATGCCGCTGCTATCAAACAATTACCCTGGCCAACAGAACAACCATATAAAGAAAATAGTCGAAGAATTTTTCACTACCCGGTTCCTGATTTCCTTACAGTACAATATTGGTTTACAAATAATGATGTTGTAAACCATCCAAATGGTAGAGATGTTTTTCGAGTAAAGGCAGGAAGAGAGAAAATGTTACAAATCTCTGAAGGAGATACAAGCCGAAAGTCATTTAAAAGATTGCATAGATGGAGATATTCTCCCACAGCTGCATATGGAAATAATGAAGTTCACTTACATCCTTATAGGACAAGAAGGTTAAGTGTAGCAGAGGCCATGGCAATACAATCATTGCCTTCATGGTTTTGTTTGCCAGAAGACATGTCATTAACCCATAAATTTAAGGTGATTGGGAATGGTGTTCCGTACCTAATGGCTCTGGGAATCGCAAGGGCTGTAAATGACCTCTTGCACGAAATGTTTCAATTAGTAAATGAGTAAAGGCTCGATGGGATAAGTACCTTGCATCACCGTAATCTTAAGTAAGCAAATATTTAAACTAAAGCGATGAATCATGAGTATAGGAGCTTTTACAGAAAAAGAAAACATGCCGGAAATATCCCAAGTCCTTGATACCATAGCTTCTAAGAAACCCTTTTGGGATACACTTGTTGATTACATGAGAGATTCCTTAAAAGCAAAGGCAGAATGGAAGTTCTATGGGAGGAATTGTGGCTGGGCCTTAAGGTTTAAAAAGCAGGGTAAGTCTTTAGCTGCACTCTATCCTTCCGAAGATAAGCTGACAATTCAGATTATACTCGATGCACACCAGGTTAAGCAGGCATTAGAAGCTTTAAAAAGTTATGCTCTAAAAGATATCATTGTCAGGACAGAGGAAATTCACGAAGGGAAATGGATATATACTGAAATTGAAGACCAAGAAATGTTGGAAGAAGTCAAGAAACTGGTTAATATAAGGGGAACAAATTATGCAAAGATTAAGTGATTTGCCCAATATAGGAAAGACAATGGAGAAGCGGCTTGCAGATGTTGGAATAAATGATGTTGAAACCCTGATGCAGACCGGGAGTAAAGAAGCATTTATTAAGCTGTGCCTACATGAAGGAGATACCTGCTTCAGTTCACTATGCGGACTGGAAGGTGCCATTCAAGGCATAAGATGGCATAACCTGAGCACTGAGACTAAGGCAGATTTGAAAAAGCTTTTTAACTCATTCAAATAGAATAACAGTACTAGGACAATCTTACAGCTACATAAAATAGCTGTGGGTGAGTCTTATGGATGAGGATAGGGATTTAACTTTACGTTTCCAAACCGGAATAATTAAAGAATTACATAAGCAAAACCTCCTAACTGAAAACCAAATGACAAGATGTATAGAATTAATAACTTCAAAGCAAAAATCAATAGAAGATGAAAAAGACTCAATATATCAATAGAAAATATTGAGTTTTTTTGTTGCTAAATATTGCATAATAGAAAACATAATTATATAATCAAAGAAAAAACAGAAAACTCGTGATTAAAAAT
>DHFP01000019.1 GCA_002402315.1 Clostridiales bacterium UBA4821 | reverse complement strand
GTCTAAACGCTTATACTTATAAGTTTTAATCCTCTTTTACAACTTGCAGAAGAGTATCACAGAGAGGTCTGTCCGGATGAAGAATATACAAATTATGCCAGAAAAAGAATCAAGACCAGATTTTCTCCGGGACTGATAATGCAATGATTCTTGCTGTACAGTTCTATTTAAAGAATGGTGTAATTGAACAGACTAATAACAGAAAATATTACCAGCTTCAGAATCAGACCACAAAAGAATTCATGACTTTTGTATGTTCACTTGAAATGAAGAAACGTTACGATAAGAAAGAATTACTGGAAAAATTCATGAACCAAAACCCCCGTCACATTGCAATAGAAAGCAATACTTTCACTAGGTGGCTGAAGCTCTACGCTCAATATAAGAACTGGAAGACTTCAGAGACACACTCTGGTAGTGTTAGCTATATTCAGTTTTCTGCTGAAAATGAAGTTGAGGAGGGGACTATAGGGGAGGCTACAGATGAAGCAGTAATATCCCCGATTGCTGAATAGAAACAAGGTAAAATAGTTCCCATTTCCCCATTAGGATTAAAACCTTGGGAACTTGGGAACTACTTTTACAACTTTTATTTTACCTTAGGGAATAATATTGGTGAATATTGCTTTATCCTCCAGGAGCAGTAAGCTTATTTTTTCAACAAATAAGAAAACCCGCTCCCAGACTCCCAAATGCCTGCACAAACTCCTGTAAGACAGGCAGAATTATATCTATTTTCATAGTTGCAGCCATTAAAGTAAACACACCTCCTTTAAAAATAATAGCGTATTGTGTAATGGTGACGGGGTTGTTGTCACAGTTTTTCACAATAACTACACTTTTTACTTAAGTCACAACCAAGGTTCAGCCTTTGACAACAGTGGCGAAAATTGGAAACGGGGATTTGGTTTAAGTTTAGCAAAGATCTTGTTAAATACTTCAATAAGTAAGCGCTTAAATAAATCCTGGATAATATTCTAAATCATTGATATTTACTGGTGATAGTTGCAGGTTGAACTGACCAGGTAAACCACTCATTACCAGTGGCTTTCCCTTCTCTGTTCTCTTTGTTCTTTTTATCTCTTTTCTTTCTTTATGTTACTTTCTTTCTTTTCTCTCTTTTTCTTATTTCTCTTATCTCTTGTTAATTAGGCTTTTATGGCTTCTTAAAGATGCAATTTTTACATTAACATCAGTAGTTAATCATTGATGCAACCACCTAGTTTAACCTGTACTTTAAAGCGTATAGCCCCCGTAATAAGGTACTTCAAAATATAAGCCCCCCGGTGTCTTCCTATATCATGGGCTTTGTTGATTGAAGCCGTATTCTCACATAATTTTTTGTATTGATAGGAACAAGCGTACAACTGCTACCCTCAATTTTGCCACCCCGGTGCCTGATGGGGGAAAAGATCCCCGTATGTCAAATAAACACATAAAACCATGGTTACAATTATCGGTACAGAAAAGAGACAAACAAAGGATGGGAATGATTTCCTGGTCATGGTTCTGCAGGGTGAAATTGAGATTGCAGTCAGTAAAGAAACGGGGAAGCCCTACCTGACAGCTCGGAAAACATCTATCCCTTGCACCTTCGATGAAAATACTGCAAAAACCCTCATAGGTCATAAGCTGCCTGGTGGGATTGAAAGGGTTGATTCAAAACCTTATGAGTTTTTGGTCCCCTCGACTGGGAAGAAAATCAAGCTCAGTAATACGTATCAGTATTCGAAGACACCTGCCACTATAATGGAAGTGGTCGGATAGTGATTCCGTTTGTCTGGAAAGGGTTTCAGGGGTTGGCAGTAATTGCTGACCCCTTTTATTTTTTAAACTTTTAAATAAATCAGTATATGACAGATAATGACATTCGTAAAGAATTAAAACTATTCCATGGGACTTCAGAATATCATAAACACCTTTATCCTGGCAAGTCTCCTATTTTGCTTACAGACGGATGTAAGTATATCCGTGATCAATGTAAAGCTTATTGGCTCTTTGATGCGATTCTCTGCTATCAAGGTGACTATCGGCTGAGTGGTATTAATTTCCAAATATGGGAATTACGACAGCAAAAGAAAGATCTTACCTGGCTGTTGACTTGCAAGGAGGATAAGGGGAAAAGAGCACTTATTAATCAGTCTATTGAATATTCAGACTTCCCTTTAGATCAAATCAAGCTATGGGTAATTGATAAGGTTGCTCTTTTACCATCAGAATTCTAGCCTATGAGTGATGAAGACAAATTGAAGTACATCGAGGAGATTTTCAAATACTGTAAAATCGACAGCATTCTGGTTATAAATGAAACGGGTTCACTGGAACGCTTAGATTGCCCTTTTGAGGTCCTGGTGATACAAGATGTCGGTGAACTTAAAAAAGGGCTTATATGCATCGTGCGTGCGGTCAAATTGGCACTGACTCTTGTTGACGTGTATATCATAGGAAATAAAGCCTATTACTTCTTTAATTTCAGAGTATTAGGACGCAAATAAAGGAATACCGGCTATTAGGTCGTATAGCTCCGAACTCCGGCTATCAGTTGAGTCACGCTGCATTATGTTCTCGGTTCTTTTGAGACGGTTCATCTCAACTTTAAAATCTCAAGAACCCCTGAAAACGAACCGTGCTAAAGCCATTCACCAAGTTCCCTGGAATGAGGGGACTTTGGTGGGTGGATGAGGCAGTTTTAATCTACCAGTATAATGATACAATCAATTCCCAGGAGTTATTTCATCGAGTAATAATTTATCAGGTAAATAGGTGTTCAGGTTGCTCTCTTTATGTTGCAGGAGGAAATCTATAGAGACTGTTGGTATGCAACATAAATCGCAACCTTCACTATTTGATAAGTGCTCGCCTGCGGCATCCAATTTTATACGGTAAAACGTGGGTTTGCCTGATAGCAATATTTCATGACACAGCAAGGCCAAGCCCTTCGGGTTATTTCATAAGTCTTGCTTTTGTCATGAAATACCCCCACTTTCTTTGCCGAAAATTGTCTGCTACTCGCAACGGCTCGCGCTAGACTTCAAATTATTGTTGCTTTTTGATACTACATAGACTGTAATAAACAGTAGTGCTTGGGCGTTTAGCTAATAGTCATTGGAATACTGTACTTGATAGAAAAAGGTATAGATCGACTGTAATTAGGTATATTACTGTATTTCAATATTATACATTACTATCAGAATGCCGTTTAAAGCTATTTACAGCCCTTTTAAGACACTTTTACTGCTGCAGAAGTACCTACATATCACTTTAACATAAAATGGTCTATAACGCTTTATATCAATACTATAAGGCATTGTGCAATATCTAGGAGTAAAATAACACATTGATTATCTGTGTGATATCATTACTTAATTAAGCTAGTATTCATAGATAGACTTAAGTTAATATCAAAAAGAAGAAGTTCATATGTTTCAAATAATTCTTTTCATATTTCCAACATAATGTTTAATTTTAGTAGGATATAGGATTGGTGAGGTCAGACAATAAAATTATCGAGAGGGAATTTGGGAATTATGACATTTATTGTGACTGACGGGATAGGATATTGCTAAAATCCAGAATTAACTTAGACTTGATTAGATGTAACACATGAAAAAAGTAAATAATAACTTCCTGATATTGAGTTTATTTGTACTAGAAGCATATGTGTAATCGAATATGGATCTTCCTGTTTGCGCGTCACTTAGGCACTAGTCTAATAGATACGGATACACAATAATTACTTGAAACAATGAGAATCGTTGGAATCACAGGATCTGCTGACCTCTTCATATCAATAAGCGCCTTATTAATAGCAATTATAGCTTTAATTTACACAGTAAAGGCCTACATATTAAAATCAGGTCTCAAAATAAGATGTGGTTTTTCTACGTGCTCAACAATAGACTGTAACGATAAATATATTTCTAGCATAACTTTAGAAAACATTAAGGATAGAGCCACAGTAATTTTTAAAATATACCTTAGATTAGAAAGCAATGTTTATGTAGAGATAGAGGATTTTACTGATAAACCACTGATTTTAAAACCATTTGAAGTTTATTATAAAGAATATGATCCTCTCCTATTTTATAGCTCTGGCACTCAACTTGTTAAAATTGATCATTTAATTGATAATAAAAAAATAAAACGAGACATAATCTTATCAACAACTCAAGGCAAATACAAAGTTAAAGCTAGCATTTCTGGATGGGACGCTATAGCTATCTCATTAAAAAACTTCTATACTTTAGCAATTAAACCATATAGATTAGAATATAAAAACAAATCTTACGGATCAGATATCAGATATTTAATTGAATTAAAGTATGATGACGGAGAAGAGAGAGTCATTCCTGTTAATAAAAACAAAGAATATCGGGTTTTCAAAAATGTTGATTTTACAGATATCGCCTTACGTTCAAAGGACGACCTTAAGAAATTTATGCTTAAAAAAAGGAGAGAAGGCAAATTTTCATTTTCAAAAATTAAAGTGATTGATTTTGCTGAAGCGTTTGAACAAAGCAAAGAATTTCAGAAGACAGATCCATATATAGCTGAGACATGTGGTTATTTTAGGTATAGAGTAATTGGAAAAATTGTTACTATCATAGAAGCTGCTAAGGTTAAAAGAAAGAACAAACTGACTCAGAAGAAGAATAAAATAACAAAGGTGCCATAATCCCCTAATTTATTATAACGAAAATAAAGAACTTCAAAAAATAAACAGGTACGGTATAGACTATTAGTACCTTATCCTTTAA
>DHFP01000228.1 GCA_002402315.1 Clostridiales bacterium UBA4821 | reverse complement strand
ATTACAAGATTGAGTTTAATAAAAGGGGGTGAGTTGACAAAAAATCTATTAGCTGTATAATTCAATAATGTAGGATTAGGAATGATGAAATAATAAAACACGATTTTAAAGAGAGTTATTTTTTGTATTGTTTTATTATTCCTTGATATGTCCCGGTGGCCTAATGGATAAGGTAATGGACTCCGGATCCATTTATGCAGGTTCGATTCCTGTCCGGGATACCAATTTAGAGGTTAGAGGTTGGAAGTTAGATGTTAGAGCTAAAGTAGCTCATGAAGTCTAGCTTCTGGTAAGGAGGTTTCAAGTGTATATAATCGTAGGGTTGGGAAACCCGGGTGGTAAATATGAAGATACAAGGCATAATGTTGGATTTAAGGTTATTGACATATTAGCAGACCAATTAAACATAGATGTATCAAAGAAGAAGTTTAAGGCTCTGCTTGGAGAGGGCAGTGTACATGGTGACAGGGTTGTTTTGATAAAGCCCGACACTTATATGAATTTAAGCGGAGAGAGTGTCATTCAAGCAATTAACTGGCATAAAATACCTTTAACGAATCTAATAATAATATATGATGATATTGATTTACCGGTTGGCAAGCTGAGGATAAGGACAAGAGGAAGAGCAGGAACCCATAATGGTATGAGGTCTGTAATTCAACACATACAGACTGAGGATTTTCCACGTGTAAGGATAGGTATTGGAAAACCTCCTATAAAAGAGTTTGAAATTGCAGATTATGTACTGAGCAGGTTTCTGCCGGATGAAAGGCCGGAGATAGAGTCAAGTCTAAAGAATGCTGCTGAAGCAGTGAAGGTTATAATTCAAGAAGGTATTGGCGCTGCCATGAATAGATTTAATGGATGAGGGAGCATAGGTGAAAGGAATTATCAACCCCCTGCTGGACCTGCCAGGGTATAGCAGTCTGATTAAAAATATAGAAGCAAATCACTTTCCAATAGGTATTGCGGGTGTGGCCGGCGCACAAAAGGCACATTCCATATTCAGCCTATTCAAATTTTCAGGTAGGGCCAGTTTAGTAATAACTCATAATGAACTTGAGGCGCAGAAACTTGGGGATGATCTACGCCATTTCCTGCCTGGAAAAGTAATGAACTTTCCGGCCAAGGAGATGGTTTTTTATGATATTGATGCCATGAGCAAAGATGTCACAAGTAAAAGATTAAATGTTTTGGAAAGTATATTAAACAATAAAGAAATGATCGTTGTGACAACGGCTGATGCTTTAATGCAAAAGCTGCCTCCAGCTGATGTTTTTAAGCAGGCAATGTTTTTGCTGGAGATGGGGTCTGAAGTAAAAATGGACTTTCTTATAAGTAAATTTGTTATAGGGGGATATGAGAGGGTCGATACTGTAGATGGAAGAGGGCAGTTTGCTGTACGGGGAGGAATAATAGATTTCTATTCTTTTTCCGACCAACATGCTTATCGTATGGAAATGTTCGGCGACAGCATTGATTCAATCAGGAAGTTTGATGTTACTACGCAAAGGTCAGTTGAAATGGTTGAGAGTGTATCGGTTTTTCCTGTTACCGAATCAATTATTGATCCACAGGATATTGAGAAAATAATTGAGCGGATAGGCACAGAACTTCAAGCGGCAATAGAATCAAGCAAGTCGGACAAGGAAAGGGTAAAAAATCTTAAACAAACCATTGCAGAGGATATTGAAAAGTTAAAGGAATCAGGGAATCTGAGTAACATGGACAGATATTTTAGTGAGTTCAATGAAAGATGGGCAACTTTTCTGGATTTCTTTCCTGGCAATTGTATAGTGTTTCTGGATGAACGTCAAAAATCATGTCAGAAGTTAGATACAGCTTATGAAGAATTTTCTGAGATGTATAAATCGCTTTTGGAAAAGGGAGTAATTCTTCCCAGTAGTTTTGATGCTATACTGGATTCCAACAGTGTAATAGGACTCCTGCTGGCAAAGAGACTGATAAGCTTAGCCACCCTTAACCTAACAGAAAAGTTTGAGTATGTCAGTACCTTTGACTTTAATGGGAGAGAGTTGGGAAATTTCCTTAACTTTGAGCAATTACTCCAGGGAATCAAGAAGTGGAAGAAAGATAATTATAAGATAGTATTAATGGCAGGCAACAAAACAACTTCCCAGCGTATTAATCAGGAATTTCAAGATATGGAACTTGAGAGCACATATTATGATTCGATAGATGACTTAGATATAAAACCCAAGCAGATTATTGTTACACACGGTGAATTATCCGGCAGTTTTGAATACCCTTCAATAAGGTTTGTTGTTATAAGTGATAAAAACCTTTTTGGTGAAGATAAAAAACCTAAAAAAGCTGTCAGAAGAAAGGACATTATCGAGTTTACCGATTTGAATACCGGGGATTATGCTGTACATCAGGCACATGGCATCGGACAGTATATTGGTATAGAAAAGCTGGCGGTAGAGGGGGTTACCAGAGACTACCTTAAAATAAAGTACTTGAACAATGATATGCTTTATATACCTACTACCCAGCTTGAATTAATTCAAAAGTATATTGGAGCGGAAGGGAAGGCTCCTAAGATAAATAAGTTTGGAGGTACGGATTGGGCTAAAACTAAGAAAAGAGTAAGGGAATCATTAATGAATATTGCAGGAGAACTGCTGGCTATATATGCACAGAGAGAAGCAAACAGGGGATTTGTATTTTCACAAGATACCGTATGGCAAAAGCAGTTTGAGGAGCAGTTTCCCTATCAGGAAACTGAAGACCAGTTAAGGTGTATTGAAGAGGTCAAATACGATATGGAAAATGAAAAACCTATGGACAGGTTGCTTTGCGGTGATGTAGGGTTTGGAAAGACTGAGGTGGCTATAAGAGCTGCTTTCAAATCTACAATGGATGGCAAGCAAACAGCTTATCTGGTTCCTACTACCATTCTTGCTCAACAGCATTACAATACCTTTAAGCTAAGGATGAGGGACTTTCCGATAAAGGTTGAAATGCTAAGCAGATTTAGGACCATGGCTCAGCAAAAAAAAATTCTTAAAGATTTGAAGGCGGGAGCAATAGATATACTTATAGGTACACACCGTATAATTCAAAAGGATATCCAATTTAAGGATATTGGCCTTCTTATAATAGATGAAGAGCAAAGATTTGGTGTTGCGCATAAGGAGAAGCTAAAGGCTTTAAAGTCAAACGTAGATGTTCTAACCCTTACTGCAACTCCTATACCCAGGACTCTTCATACGGCTATGGTTGGCATAAGGGACATGAGTGTTATTTATGACCCGCCTGAAGATAGGCGTCCGGTGCAAACCTTTGTTATGGAGTATAATAGGGAAGTCATAAAAGATGCAATCATAAGGGAGATAAATCGCAAAGGACAGGTATTTTACCTTTCAAATAGAGTAAAATCCATATATAAAGTTGCTGCTGAAGTCCAGGCATTGGTTCCGCAAGCTTCTATTGTTGTTGCTCATGGACAGATGGATGAGAAGCAATTGGAAGATATGATGTTTGGTTTTATTGAAGGTAAATGGAATGTTTTGGTGTGTACTACCATAATTGAGTCGGGGTTGGATATACCCAATGTTAATACCATTATTATGGAAGATGCCGATAAGATGGGCCTATCACAACTCTATCAACTTAGAGGAAGGGTAGGACGCTCAAACAGGCTGGCATATGCTTACGTAACTTACAGAAAAGACAAGATCCTAACTGAAGAAGCGGAAAAGAGGCTAAAAGCAATACGGGACTTCACTGAATTCGGATCAGGATTCAAGATAGCAATGAGAGACCTTGAGATCAGAGGAGCAGGTAATTTAATAGGAGCGGAGCAGCATGGACACATGGAAGCAGTAGGATATGATACCTATTGTAGGTTATTGGAAGAGGCGGCGAAGGAATTGAAAGGTGAAGAAATCAGGGAGGATATAAATGCTCAAATCGAACTTAGTGTTAGTGCATATATAAGCGATGATTATATAAAAAACGAGAATCATAAGATAGATATGTATAAAAAAATTGCATCGGCTCAGGATGACAGGGACATAGAAGAAATCGAAGATGAGCTTATTGACAGGTATGGAGATATTCCTAAAGAGGTATATAATCTTCTTGAAATTACCAGGATTAAGATATTGGCGAAAAGTCTCGGAATAAATTCTATTTCTGACAAGACAGGGGCGGTTATTATACAGTTTACTGAAAATTCGTTAAAGATTGAGGTATTGGGAAAGCTGATTGGCCAATACAGAGGGCAAATATTGTTTACGGCAAGCAATCCTCCATATATTACATATAAATCAGGAAGTAAGGAACCAAATAAATTATTAAATATTAAGAATTTATTACAAGGTCTCAAAAAATTGCAGATGGAGCAGTAATAGGCTATAATAATCCTAATGGCATACGAAAGGGGGGACTGTGACTTGACCCATAAGGTCTATCTTTACTCAAGTGTGATTTTTTTAGGGCTGGTATTGGCAATTGCACTAATAGTAAACATGAATACCGGTAAATCAGATCAATATGTTGTAAAGGTTAATGGTCAAGGAGTACCACTTGATGAATTTAAAGTATATATGAAGATTGTAAAGAAAGAGAAGGAAAGATTGGCGGGTGTTGCTAAATCGGAAGAAATAAAAGAATTTTGGGCTGGCCCTGTAGACGGTTCCGACCCGGTTGTATTTGCACGGCAAGAAGCATTGGATTCAGTAATCAATTTAAAGGTAATGGACCAGAAGGCAAAAGAACTTGGAATTAAAATCACGGCTGATGATGAAAGTTTAGTTGAGGAAAAATTCAAGGCCCAAGGGTTTCTTGATGAAATAAAAAAAATGGGTATAGATGATAAGCAAATAAAAGTCATCGTAAGAAACACAGCTTTGCAGCTCAAGTTGTATAATCATATTACCAGGGACGTTAACTTGCTACAAAAGGAGCTTGATGACTTCTTTAACCGGACCCCGGATTTATTTAAACGGTATAGTGTTAGACACATACTTTTTTCAACCAGGGATGAGAGTGATAAGGACCTGCCCAAAGATAAGCAAGAGCAGATTTTACAGCTTGCAGAACAAGTTTACCAAAAGGCAAAGGCTGGTGAAGATTTCTCCAAGCTTGCCAAGGAATACTCACAAGACCCGGGCAGTAAAGATATTGGAGGTAAGTTTGAGTTTTATAAAGGTGAAGCTGTACAAGAATTTGAAGATACAGCAGTAAGCCTTAAAATCGGAGATATTAGCCGACCGGTAAAGACTAGATTTGGCTACCATATAATAAAACTGGATTCCATTATTGAGCCCAACGAGCAGGAGCTGGCAAGAATGAAGATAGCATACAAGGATATTAAAACAGAAGAAAAGCGTAATAAAACTTTTGAGGATTCTATAAATAAGTGGAGGCAGGAATCAAAATTAGAAAAAAATGAGGAACTCTTAAATTCTATTAATATTAATGAAATATAAATCTTATAGTAAATATGTTTAAAAATTCAAGAAAAGAAGGCGAATATGAAGTTACCGCCTTCTTTTCTTTGTAGAAACTTTGTTCTATTTCCCTTTGTATGTATAAAACGCCAATAAAAATAAAATAATAATTTCAGAAAAATTATCATAACAAGGGAGGAAGATAAAGTGAAGGCAACAGGAATCGTTCGAAGAATAGATGACCTTGGAAGAGTAGTTATCCCAAAAGAGATACGTAAAACTTTAAGAATTAGAGAGGGTGATCCCTTAGAAATATTTACCGATAAAGAAGGTGAAGTTATCCTCAAGAAATACTCTCCTATAGGTGAATTAGGTGACTTTGCACTACAGTATGCGGAATCTCTTTACAAGACAAGCGGACACATAACTTGTATTACTGATAAAGACACAGTAATTGCAGTATCAGGCGCTTCAAAGAAAGAATTTCTTGAGAAGCACCTGAGTAAAGAACTAGAAAGGGTCATGGAAGAAAAAAATACTATAATAGTTAAGGCAAACGAGGACAGATATGTTCCAATAATTGCAGATGATACCGGAGAGAGAAAATATTCTTCCCAAGTAATTTCACCAATTATTGCAGAAGGTGACCCAATCGGAACAGTAATTTTCCTTTCTACAGATCCTAACGCCCAGATGGGAGACTTGGAAGCAAAGCTGGCACAATCAGCGGCCGGTTTTTTAGGAAGGCAGATGGAACAGTAAAAAATAGAATAAACAAGGGTGAACNNGTTCACCCTTGTTTATTCTATTTTTCCACATCAATTTCCTTGATATTAAAATTTTAACTGCTATAATATACTTTACATGGGAATAAATTTACAAAGGGAGCAACGTTGTGAGTAAAAAACAAACATTTATAGCAGGAGTTCTTATAATTTTAATTTCTCAATTTATTATTAAAATTCTCGGATTTGTTTACAGAGTTGTAATTACAAATATAAACGGATTTGGAGATGAGGGAAACAGCTTATATAGTACAGGATTTAAAGTTTATTTGGTACTTTTGGCAGTATCTACAACCGGTATCCCGGCTGCTCTAGCCAAACTGGTTTCTGAAAAGGCAGCCGTCGGTGATTATAAAGGCGCTCATAGGATGTTCAGGGTTGCATTTTTTCTATTTACGTCCATAGGTATTCTGGGATCGGTTATTCTCTTTGCAGCATCCAAACCAATATCTGTATGGGTTGGTAACCCTGATGCTGAGATTGTTATGTACGTTCTTGCTCCTTCAGTTTTTTTTGTAGCTATTGCATCAGTCTTTAGAGGATATTTTCAAGGTCTTTATGATATGAGGGCACAAGCCGGTTCACAGGTTATTGACCAGCTGGCAAAATGTACTTTTACCATTGGTTTCGTTTATCTTTTTATGATACTTGGCCAGCAGGCAGGTATTATGTTTGCAGGCACCTCCCTTGCTTCTACAAAGAATATGGCAGCAGGTGCGACATTGGGGACTACCCTAGGAACAATAGCAAGTGCAATATATCTTTTGTGGTATTACAGCAGAAAAAAGCGGAGCTTGTGGGAAGAAATAAGAAATCAATCGGTTGTAAAGGCGCTAGACCCAGTCAGAGATATAATGAAAAGGCTTATTAAGCTTTCCATTCCAATTTCGCTAGGTTCAATTATTTTAACAATTGCCGGTATTGTTGACTTGGCTACTGTTATGAATAGATTGCAGGCGAGCGGAGTTAGCTATGAACAGGCAAAGGATCTTTTCGGAATCCTTACAGGTAAAGGGGATGTACTGGTTAATTTTCCTCTGGCTCTTAATATAGCATTTGCGACTGCATTGGTACCTGCTGTAGCCGGCGCAATGGCCGTAAAGGATACAAAGACTGCTTCAAATAGAATATCTTTTTCACTAAAGATAACCATACTGATTGGACTTCCTGCTTCTATAGGCTTATCGGTACTGGCTGACCCAATCATTCATACCTTGTTCCCGAATGCAAATGCAGGTGGTTATCTGGTAGCAATAAGTGCCTTATCAATAATCTTTATAGCACTTGCACAGACTCTCGCAGGTGCTTTGCAAGGGCTTGGGATGGTAATTGTTCCTGCTGTTGCCTTGATTGTAGGGGCAGCTGTGAAATTAGCCTTAAATTATACACTAATCCCTAATCCTGCTTTTGGTATAAAGGGAGCTGCAATCAGTTCAATTGTATGCTACTTGATTGCAACTGCCATAAGTATGATTGCCTTATTAAGAAAAATAAAACTTAACATAAGTTTTGCCGACTTCCTGCTAAAACCTGCTATTGCGGTTACTGCCATGGGAGTAACAGCGATATTCATATACAGAGCCATGTCAACGTATATTCATTCGGTTTCTGTTTCTACACTACTGGCTATATCTATTGCTGCACTTGTCTATGCACTTATGCTTTTATCACTTAAGGTCTTAACCAGGGATGACTTCAAGATGCTTCCCTATGGAGATAAGATAAGTAATGTTTTGATAAAGATGAATTTGTTATGATATGTAATTGATATAATTTCAGGGTACAATAATTGAAATAAGTTGCCGAAAGAAGGAGTCAGCCTAATGAATAAGGACAAGTATACCTTTGACGACCTTGTGGAAGTTATGAGAATATTGAGAAGCGATAGAGGCTGCCCCTGGGACAGGGAGCAGACCCATGAATCTCTTAAGAGATATTTGATAGAAGAGACTTATGAAGTTCTTGAAGCCATCGACAAGATAAGCAAGGACTTGCTTTGTGAAGAATTAGGAGACTTACTTCTTCAAGTAATATTTCATGCCAGAATAGCAGAAGAAAATAACCATTTTGACATAGGGGATGTAATAACAGGTATAACAAAAAAAATGTATTCCCGGCACACTCATGTGTTTGGCAGCGATAAGGCGGATACGGCTGAAGATGTTGTGAACAACTGGGAGATAGTCAAAAGAAAAGAGAAGCAGTTACATAATTATACCGATGGTCTAAAGAGTATAGCCAAAAATCTTCCGGCTCTAATGAGGAGTTTCAAGGTCCAGCAGAAAGCTGCTGAAGTAGGGTTTGATTGGGATACTGTAAAAGACGCAATGGAAAAGGTATATGAAGAGATTGATGAGTTAAACGAGGCACAGCAAAGCGGAAATGCGGATAAAATGTCGGAAGAGCTTGGTGATTTGCTTTTTGCTGTTGTAAATGTTTCAAGATTCTTGAAGGTTCATCCGGAATTAGCTCTTAGTTTAACCATAGAGAAGTTTATTAAAAGATTTGAATATATTGAAAAAACAGCTGTACAAAAAGGGAAAAAAATGGAACAAATGTCATTAGAAGAAATGGATTTGCTGTGGAATGAGGCAAAAACACATATTTTTGAAAAAAAAGATTAAAACTATATATGATTCGAGAAGGAATTTTGGAAAATTTAGCGAATAAGCTATATGTAAAATTTTATTAGGAGGTATGATTGATGAATAAATCTGAACTAGTAGCTAGTATGGCAGAGAAAAGTAAACTATCAAAGAAGGATTCAGAAAAGGCTCTGAATGCGTTAGTTGATAGTGTTGAAGAAGCTCTAGTAAAAGGTGACAAAGTTCAATTAGTAGGCTTTGGTTCATTCGAAGTAAGAAATAGGGCTGAAAGAAAAGGCCGCAATCCTCAGACTAAAGAAGAAATCACAATACCTGCATCAAAAGCTCCTGTATTCAAAGTAGGTAAAGCTCTAAAGGATGCAGTAAGCAAATAAGTTTAGAAATAAAACATAATAAAAAAATCAGGGTAACCTGATTTTTTTATTATGTTTACAGGAGGTTAATATGAGACTAGATAAATATTTAAAAGTTTCACGGATTATAAAAAGAAGGACCATTGCAAATGAAGTTTGTGATGCAGGAAGAGTGAAGATAAATGATAAGACTGCTAAAGCTTCAGCTGAAGTTAAAGTTGGGGATATCATTGAAATGCGTTTTGGGGAGAAGGTAACCAGGTTTGAAGTTTTAAGCATAAGCGAGCATGTAAGAAAAGGTGAGGCTCATGAGATGTTAAGGATATTGTAAATATGATATAATAGAACAAAAGTTTTAAGGAGCCTTTTATGTCCAATTTTGTTCACCTGCATGTTCATACAGAATACAGCCTCCTTGACGGGGCAAATAGGATTCATGACCTGGTTGCCAGAGCAAAAGAACTGGGCATGAATAGTATTGCTATTACAGACCATGGGGTTATGTATGGTGCTGCGGAATTCTATAAAGAATGTACCAAACAGGGACTTAAACCCATACTGGGATGTGAGGTATATACAGCTGCCAGGACAAGGCACGACAAGCAGACAGGGGCGGATTCTTCGCAGGGACACCTTGTTTTACTGGCTAAAAACAATGAAGGTTACAAGAATCTAATGAAGCTGGTTTCAATAGGCTTTACCGAGGGATTTTACTATAAGCCTCGAATAGATTTAGAAGTTCTTGAAAAATATGCAGATGGGATAATCGGATTAAGTGCATGCCTCTCTGGCGATATTCCAAAGGCTCTGCTAAACGGTAATTATTCCAAGGCCAAGGAATTAGCGCTGCGTTTCAAACAGATATTCGGAGAGGGAAAATTTTATTTAGAACTGCAGGATAATGGAATTGAGGATCAACGTGTGGTTAACCAGCAGTTGATCAGGCTGTCACAGGAATGCAATATTCCGCTGGCTGCAACCAATGACGCTCATTACCTGACGGGAACAGACCATGAGATTCATGAAATACTGTTGTGCATTCAGACAGGAAAAACCATCAATGATGAAGATAGGATGAGATTTCAAACGCAGGAATTCTATCTAAAGTCACCGGAGGAAATGATAGAGAGGTTTAAAAACATACCTGAGGCTATCGAAAACACATTAAAAATTGCAGAGGAGTGCAATGTTGAAATAGAGTTCAACAAACTCCGCTTGCCCACATATGAGGTTCCTCAAGGGAAGGAGCCGGGGCAATATCTTAGAGATTTATGTGATGAAGGTTTAAATAGACGATACGGCAGTGGTGCTAATTCGGACATTATTGAAAGGCTGAATTACGAATTGACCACTATTGAAAAGATGGGTTATGTTGATTACTTTTTGATAGTATGGGATTTTATAAAGTATGCAAAGGATAATGGAATAATGGTTGGACCGGGGAGAGGTTCCGCTGCAGGGAGTCTTGTATCTTACTGCCTGGGGATAACCGATATTGATCCGCTGAAATACGGGTTAATTTTTGAAAGATTCTTAAATCCGGATAGGATAAGCATGCCCGATATTGATATTGATTTCTGTTTTGAGAGAAGGCAGGAGGTTATTGATTATGTTGTCAGGAAATACGGCAGTGACAGGGTTGCGCAGATAATAACCTTTGGCACCATGGCTGCAAGGGCTGCAATAAGGGATGTAGGAAGAGCGCTTGACATACCGTATGCTGATGTAGATGTAATTGCAAAACATATACCCTTTGAATTGGGAGTAACTATTGATAGAGCTCTTGAAGTAAACCATGAGCTCAAAAAACTGTATGATGAAAATACTCAGGTTAAAAAACTGATAGACTCTGCAAAAGCATTGGAAGGGTTAACCAGACATGCTTCTATTCATGCAGCCGGTGTTGTTATAACCAGTGATCCTGTCGTAGACTATGTTCCTCTCCAAAAGAGTGAAGATGGCGGTGTGACTACACAGTTTACCATGGGGATGCTGGAGGAACTCGGTCTCCTCAAGATGGATTTTCTGGGACTTAGAACGCTGACGGTTATAAGAGATGCAGTAACCCTTGCCAAAGAGAATAAAGATATTAAGATTGATATATCTTCAATAGATTATTACGACGGAAAGGTATTTAAACTGATAGGAGAGGGAAAAACAGACGGGGTGTTCCAGCTTGAAAGTGCTGGAATGAAACAGTTTATGAAGGAATTGAAGCCTACGTCTTTAGAAGATATAATCGCAGGAATTTCACTCTACAGACCTGGGCCAATGGATCAGATTCCCAGGTATATACGAAATAAAAACAATTCGGACAGGATAGAGTATACTCACCCCAAATTGGAGCCAATCCTGAAGGTAACTTATGGCTGTATGGTATATCAGGAACAGGTAATGCAGATTGTACGTGACCTGGCAGGTTATTCTTTAGGCCGGTCTGACCTTGTTAGAAGAGCGATGTCCAAGAAGAAAACCGAAGTTATGAGACAGGAAAGGGAAAACTTTATCCATGGAATAGTCGATGAGGATGGGAATATAGTAGTTCCAGGTGCCGTTAGAAATGGAATAGACCAAGCATCTTCAAATAAGATTTTTGATGAGATGATGGAATTTGCAAAATATGCATTCAACAAGTCGCATGCTGCTGCATATGCGGTAATCGCATATCAGACAGCATGGTTAAAAACTTATTATCCGGTGGAGTTTATGGCGGCTATACTCAACAGCTTCCTTGGGAATGTTAATAAGGTTACGCAGTATATACATGAATGTAGAAGTATGGGGATAAAAGTGCTGCCGCCAGACATAAACGAGAGTTCAGCAGGTTTTACAATCTCCGGCAATAATATCAGGTTTGGGCTGGCAGCTATTAAAAATGTAGGGGAAAATGCAGTTAAGAGTATCATTCAATCACGAATTAAGACCGGAAAGTTTACAGATTTTTATCATTTTTGTGAGAATATCGACCTGAGAGAAATAAATAAGAGATGCATTGAAAGTCTTATAAAAAGCGGATCTTTTGACTCACTTAATATTTACAGATCCCAACTCATGGCTGTATTTGAGAGAGTAATCGAAGGGATACAGGGTAACCGGAAGAAAAATATACAGGGACAGGTTTCTTTGTTTGATTCTCAAATCAACCACGTAAAAGGCAATATGCCGCTGCCGGAAATAAACGAGCACCCGTCAAAAGTTTTGCTTTCAATGGAAAAAGACATGCTGGGGTTGTATATTAGCGGGCACCCATTGGAAGGCTATGAGGATGAACTAAAGAAAAGTTGTACAGCCACCACTTTAGACATATTAAATTCAGCCAATAACAGTTCAAACACTCAGGACTCAGGACTCAGGACTCAGGACTTATCAATCGGTGACGGGCAAAATGTAGTATTAGGTGGAATAATAACAGAAAAGAAAACAAAGGTAACAAAGAGCAATAACATTATGGCATTCATTAGGCTGGAAGACCTGCCAGGTAGTATTGAGATACTGATCTTCCCCACTGTTTTAGAGAAATATGCAAACTTTATAGAAGTAGATAATATTGTAACTTTGAAAGGTAGAGTGAGTATTAAAGAGGATGAAGAACCCAAAATTTTATGTGAAGAGATTAGTCCATTGGTTAAAACAAAGACTCAAAAGCTTTTTCTAAAAATCAAACCGGATTTAGAGCAGGAAGCTCTTGATGCAGTATGGTCATCACTAAAGTTTTTTAATGGGCTAACGCCTGTCTATGCATACTTTGAAAATGAGAGAACTACAAAATTAGCCGGTAAAGAAATGTGGGTGACGCTTAATGACAGCTTGATGGAGGAACTGAAGAGTTTGTTAGGAGATGAATGTGTGAAAATAGTGGCGACTTAAAAATGTGTTGATTTTTGGTATTAAATAATATATTATTTAGGCGAGGTGATTAAATGAGTGGCGAAAATGACTATATTCTGGGAGATTATATTTGTGTTAAGGCCGAGGAAAACGGTGTTAATATAATTGGACTTACGAGAGGCAAGGATACGAAGTTTCACCACACCGAGAAATTGGATAAGGGCGAAGTTATGGTTGCACAATTTACAGAAGATACGTCTGCAATGAAAATAAGAGGTAAGGCCACTATTCTTTGTAGATATGGTCAGATACATTCAGGAGAATAACAGTCTAATGTCAAAAGGGGCGTGTTCGTATGTGGACAGTTGTATATATAGCTCAAAGTAAGGAAATAGCCACTCGACTACAAGATATACTTTTAAAGGAAGGTTTGCTGGTAAAGATACGGCCGATTAGTAAAAATAACGAAAATGATGATAACTACTATGAAGTTTTAGTTCCGGAAGCTGAGGTAGCTGAAGCACATAGTATAATAATCGAGAAGGGTTATTAAAAGTATTATAGTTTATGCAGTAATATAATTTAATTTATCGATAATATACCCGGGAATATAAATCCGGGATTATTATTTTAGGTAAGAAATGGCAATAAGGAGGTTTTTTGATAATGCGAAAGACTAAAATAATCTGTACATTAGGACCTTCTTCGGATAAAGAAGAAGTAATTAGGGATATGATGCTAAAGGGCATGAATGTAGTAAGACTGAATTTTTCTCATGGAACATATGATGAACATAAGATTAAAGTAGATATGGTAAAAAAGCTGCGTCAAGAGCTTAATCTTCCGATTGCGCTGTTATTGGATACAAAGGGGCCGGAGATAAGAACCGGAATGTTTGCAAACGGTTTTGTTGAGTTGAAAGAGGATCAGGTATTTACTTTCGTTAGAGAAGATATTGAGGGTGATAATCAGAAATGCAGTGTAACATATAAAGATCTTTACCAGGATGTAACTCCCGGTAATGTAGTTTTTGTAAATGACGGACTTATAGAGATGCTGGTAGAAGCAGTTGAAGGTACAAATATTGTATGCAGGGTAAAGAACTCGGGTATCATAGGAAGTCACAAGGGGATGCATGTTAGGGGGGCATCGCTTAAACTTCCGTCTATTTCACCTAAAGAGATACAGGATGTACAATTTGCAATTAAAAACGATTTTGACTTTATAGCCTTGTCATTTGTAAGAAGCAAGGAAGACGTACAGCAGATTAAGAGTATATTAAACGCTGATGGCGGGAATAATATCCAGATAATAGCAAAAATTGAAAACAGGGAAGGAATTGAAAATGCGGATGAGATAATCCAGATATCTGATGGCATTATGGTCGCCCGCGGCGATCTTGGAGTTGACATATCTCCGGAAGAAGTGCCGACTGTTCAAAAAATGCTGATAGCCAAGTGCAATAAGGCAGGTAAGCCGGTTATAACTGCTACACAGATGCTTGAATCTATGGTGCATAACCCGAGGCCTACAAGGGCAGAAGCCAGCGATGTGGCTAATGCAATATATGACGGCACCAGTGCGGTTATGCTGTCGGGAGAGACGGCAGCAGGTAAATATGCAATTGAAAGCCTTGAGATGATGGTAAGAATTATTGAAAAGACCGAGCAGGGAATTGATTATGAAGAGAGGTTTGCAAGCAAGAGATTTGATATTCCTGTAAACATTACAAATGCGATAAGTCATGCTACATGTGCTACTGCGCATGACCTTGATGCAGAAGCTATCATATCTATAACAAAATCAGGGCATACAGCAAGAATGGTATCAAAGTTTAAACCTGCATATCCAATAATTGCTGTAACAACTTCAGAAAAAATCCGCCGTCAATTAGCGTTGTGGTGGGGAATCTATCCATTCGTCATAGAGACGCAGACCAATACTGATGAACTTTTCAGGCAGTCAGTAAATAAAGCCATAGATACCGGCATGGTAAAAAAAGGCGACATTGTTGTCCTGACAGCGGGGGTGCCTGCGGGGGTAAGCGGTACAACCAATATAATGAAAGTAGAAGTTGCAGGAGTTGATTATAGTGAAAGAGCATGAAACAAAAATCAAGGTCCGCTATGTTGAAACAGACCGGATGGGTATTGTTCATCATTCAAACTACTTTGCATGGTTTGAGGTTGGGAGAACGGAATTTATAAAAGAGCAAGGTATGAGGTATAAGGATATGGAGAACGCAGGTGTCCTTTTACCCTTGATTGAATGCGGATGTGAATTCAAAGCTGGAGCAAAATACGAAGACGAGTTGGTAATTAAAACATCAATAAATTCACTGTCGCCTGTTAAAGTAGAGTTTAAGTATGAAGTTCTAAGAGAACATGATAGGAATTTTTTGGCAAACGGATTTACAAGGCATGCATTTGTAAACAAAGAATTTAAACCTATAAATTTGCAAAAGAAGTATCCGGAGGTATGGAGTATCATGAATAAATAGGATAATTTGTTTTTACAAGAAAATTAATGAAATTTAAAGTGAGAGTAAAAGAAAACAAAATAATTCCAATAATTAAGCCAAATAGGGCTAAAATTATATGTAGGCATGTTTGATAACCATTCGCATATTTTATAATATTATATCTGCAATTAGCACTCGACTTGAGTGAGTGCTAACAAAAATAAATATAAGGAGGTAGTATACTCATGAAAATAAGACCATTAGCTGATAGGGTAGTGGTAAAAATGCTGGAAAGTGAAGAAACCACAAAGAGTGGTATAGTTCTTCCCGGCACTGCGAAAGAAAAACCGCAAATGGCTCAAGTACTGGCTGTAGGACCAGGCGGAGTGGTAGACGGCAAGGAAATAAAGATGGAAGTCAAGGTAGGCGACAAAGTAATAATGAGCAGATATGCCGGTACAGAAGTCAAAATTGACGGTGAAGAGTTGACAATTTTAAGACAGAGCGACGTACTGGCAGTAGTTGAGTAATAAAATTATGAGGAGGGTAAAATAGTATGGCAAAAGATATCCTATATGGTGAAGAAGCAAGACGCGCTATTGAAAGCGGCGTGAATCAGCTTGCAGATACAGTTAAAATTACTTTAGGCCCAAAAGGCAGAAATGTTGTTTTAGATAAGAAATTTGGTTCACCTCTTATTACAAACGATGGTGTAACCATTGCAAAGGAAATTGAACTTGAAGACCCATTTGAAAACATGGGTGCACAGCTTGTTAAGGAAGTTGCTACTAAGACAAATGATGTTGCAGGTGATGGAACAACAACAGCTACACTTCTGGCTCAGGCTATAATTAGAGAAGGTTTAAAGAATGTAGCAGCCGGAGCAAACCCAATGATAGTTAAGAAGGGTATACAGAAGGCTATTGATAGTGCTGTAGAAGGTATAAAGGAAGTTAGCACAAAAATAAAGGGCAAGGAAGACATAGCCAGGGTTGCATCAATCTCAGCAAATGATGAGGAAATCGGCAAGTTAATTGCAGATGCAATGGAAAAGGTAACAAACGATGGAGTTATAACAGTAGAAGAATCAAAAACAATGGGAACGAACCTCGAAGTTGTTGAAGGTATGCAGTTCGATAGAGGTTATATCTCAGCATATATGATTACTGATACAGAGAAGATGGAAGCAGTTCTTGATGATCCATATTTACTTATTACAGATAAAAAAATCGGTAATATACAGGATATACTCCCATTACTTGAACAGATAGTACAACAGGGGAAGAAACTTGTTATAATCGCAGAAGACGTTGAAGGAGAAGCTCTTACTACTCTTGTAGTTAATAAGCTTAGAGGAACATTTACATGTGTTGCTGTAAAGGCTCCTGGATTTGGTGATAGAAGAAAGGCTATGCTGCAGGATATAGCAATCCTTGCCGGCGGCGAAGTTATTTCAGAAGAACTGGGGCTTGATCTTAAGGAAGCAAAACTTTCACAGCTTGGTAAGGCTAGACAGGTTAAAATTCAGAAGGAAAACACTATTATCGTTGACGGTGCTGGTGACCAGGCTGAAATCAAGAAGAGAATTTCCCAGATCAAAGCTCAGATTGAAGAAACAACTTCTGATTTTGACAGGGAAAAATTGCAGGAAAGACTTGCAAAGCTGTCTGGTGGTGTAGCAGTTATCCAGGTTGGCGCTGCAACAGAGACAGAAATGAAGGAAAAGAAACTCCGTATCGAAGACGCTCTCTCAGCTACAAGAGCTGCTGTCGAAGAAGGTATTGTAGCCGGTGGTGGTACAGCATACGCAAATGTAATACCAAAGGTTGAAAAACTCCTCCAGACAATAGAGGGTGATGAGAAGACAGGAGTTAGGATTATCCTGAAGGCTCTTGAAGAACCAATCAGACAGATAGCTGCAAACGCAGGTCTGGAAGGTTCGGTAATTCTCGATAAGATAAAGACAAGCGAATCAGGAATCGGTTTCGATGTTCTTAAGGAAAAATATGTTAATATGAAAGAAGCTGGAATTGTTGACCCGACAAAGGTTACACGTTCAGCACTGCAGAATGCAGCAAGTGTAGCTTCAATGGTGCTTACAACAGAGAGTGTTGTTGCAGATAAGCCGGAGAAGGAAAACCCAATGGCAGGCGCCGGCGGCATGGGCGGCGGAATGCCAATGTACTAAAATAGAGGTGAGATGCGGGAGGTTGGAGGTTAGATTCCAGATGGTCTTCGAAGAGCTATTTTCAGCTTCTAACTTCTGATTTCTAATTAGAATAATGTACCCATTTGAACTAACAAAAAATCCCGACAATCAAGGAGGCCACTGAAAAAGTGTCCACACATCATTTAAAAAAATCGTAGGTTAACAAATAACCTACGGTTTTTTTGTGCAAAAATACTAAAAGTACTGATATGGCAAGCATTTCAAGTGCTTTTGTGGCATACTTATTGTTAAAGTCAATTTTTGATGTATCGGATATAGACGTTGTTGAGCGTTCAAAATACGACATGTCGTTTAAATATTTTCTAGATATGGCACCCGAAGAAGCTGTTATTGAATCAAGTTCTTTAACAAAGTTCCGAAAGCTCCGTTTAAAAGATATGAATCTTTTAGATATGCTCATAAATAAAACTGTTGTAATTGCCATAGAGAAAGGTATTATAAAAAGCAGTTCCATTATTGTAGACTCCACTCATACCAAAGCACGTTATAATCAGAAATCTCCAAAAGAAATCCTAATGGATATGTCTAAGAAACTTAGAAAATCAGTGTATGAAATTGATGAAAATATGAAAGAGAAATTTCCGTCTAAAACAACAACAGATATTTTGGAAGATGAAATAGAGTATTGTCAAAAGCTGATTGACGTTATAGAAAGAGAAGATAGTATATCCCAATATCCGAAAGTAAAAGAAAAATTAAATCTTTTAAAAGAGACATTGGATGATGATATAGAACATTTACAAATATCAGAAGATGAAGACGCAAAGATTGGGCATAAAACTGCTGATTCTTCATTTTTTGGTTACAAAACACACATTGCCATGAGTGAAGAAAGAATTATCACTGCGGCAACAATTACAACAGGTGAAAAGAATGATGGAAAACAATTAGAAACTCTAATCTCTAAAAGTACCGAAGCTGGCATGAATATTGAAAATGTAATAGGTGATGCAGCCTATTCCGAAAAAGGAAATATCGAATACGCCAATACTCATGAAATTAAATTAGTGGCCAAATTAAACCCATCTGTAACACAAGGTTATCGAAAAAAAGAAGATGAATTTGAATTTAAGTGTAGCGGCTCGCATTCTGTGACCGCACCTAGCTCAACTTTGTTGACCGCATAAATTACTCTAGTACTTTGACCAAAAGGGGTTTAACGCATTCTTGCATAGCTAAGTTGTCTTTCTTCGCATGACGAAAGACCCTCTGTAAGTAGTGGAGCTAAAATTCTAAATCTCCTGAGGGCTTCCTCACGTCTTTCATCTAAAATATGTTCATTCATGG
>DHFP01000109.1 GCA_002402315.1 Clostridiales bacterium UBA4821 | reverse complement strand
TCCGGCATTTGATCTACACAACAAACGCGGTGGAAGCATACCACAGAATGGTGCGGAAATTCACGAAAGCAAAGGCGATTTTCCCCACTGACGACTCTATAAGAAAAGTTGTTTTCCTATCGGTCAAAGAAATCGCGAAAAAATGGACACAGCCGGCGCGGGATTGGGCAATGGCGTACAGCCAGATTATGATATTCTTTGCAGACAGGTTTGCAGCATAAGGTCTTGAGGGCTCTGCCCTCAAACTCCCGAGGTTTACCCGCTCGGGGCTTACCGGTGAAATGGAAAACGGCAGACTTACAGCCCGCCGTTTCACCGTATAAGCCACAGCATGCGCAGGGTCGCTCCTCAGCGTTGCCCGATTTATGCTGCAATAATATTATCGTCAAATTTTAGGATGATTATTCCATTTACACTAAAGAATGTTCACACCCTATTCCTCTGAAATTATTAATCTGCATCTTAACAATCTTCATTGATCTTCCTCCCGAAAATCAATTTATCTGGTAACGTAGGAAAGTCTAATAGGTTGCAAGCAATCTATACTAATTTGCCCAAATACGTATTAAGACATTGTTCATTTTATGAATAACTGGAAGTTAATGGTCTATATTTACTTAACGACATCAATCATGATTTGTAGAGACGATCAGGATAAAGTCCATAACTGGTGTGATATGGTGTAGAGAAAAAGGTACTGAAATACCCCTCTGGTTTCATCAGAGGGGTATTTCATAGTCCTCTTAACTTGTTAGATTTTTTTATCTGCTATTATTTTATTATTTTATAGCACAATTAATGCAATGCATTAATTGTGCCACCTGAATCTCTACTTGATTTGGTTATTATCTCATTATTGAAAGAAGAATAAATAAAATATGAGGAACCCATGCTTGGAGCCTAGAAAAAATGTCGATTATATATATAAGAATTAATTTCATCTGAATCATCCTTTCTGATTCAGATGGCTATATAATGCTAACATAATTACCAGTTGTCAGCAATCGGTAAATTATGGTAGAGGACTCATGTCTGTTGTTATTCTGTAAGTTTATTTTATTAATTTGTTAACAGTGTTTTATGCATCCATCTTAAGGTAAAATACGTACTCATACGATACAATTATTTTCCTCATACGTACTTATATCACAAATTTCTCTTTGCTAATATGGATAATGGGAAGTTTAGTTTTAATCACATCACTAATGTGCGAATACTTTTATTTTGCCTTTTCATTAGCAACTAATATCTTAAGCTTTAATCTATTAAAAGTATCATCTCCAATATCAAAATGTGTTATATGAATTTTCCATTTACCATTTGTTTTCATCCTATCGTCCTTTTAGTGTGCAAAATATTATTTTTGCAATGCCTCTTACATAATTCGAGCCTCTTTTTATGGTGATACCCGTTCATTTAATGCGGTTCTTAGAAACGTTATGTCCCTGTTAATGTCTTTCGGCTTAATTGTGCTAAGGATTTTTTGACCGACTTCTGGTGTCCAGTATATTTTCAGTTTTTCCCTTGCACGGGTAATGGCTGTGTAGAAAATGCTGTGGGTAATATGGTCTTCGACTTCGTCCGTGATGACAATCTTTACGGAGTTATATTCCAAGCCCTGTGCTTTATGGATTGATACCGCATAGGCAACCTGGAAAGGCACAACAGCAGTTTCAGGCACTTCGTGGTTTTCATCGACTATTCTGTGGTCATCGACAGTAAAGCGAATCACCGAGCGTCCTGCCTCTGAATTCTCCAAAAGCTCAAAATCACAATAACGAGCCTCTAAGCCGTTAATTGGCTTGTCTACTTCTATGTCAAATTGAATTTGCTCATCGATAAGCTGAATGTCTGCTATCCAACCTTTAATGTTATTATATATTACAGGTTTGAGGCGCTCGGATTCATTGAAAAGAATCGGGTCGCCGACTTTATACAGTTGAAGCCCCCAAGAAAAAGCGGGATTTGGATTGGCTTGCTGTAGAAAACGGTTGATGTTGTTTATTCCGTACAATCCATCATAGTTCAAACACAAAATTATCTCGTCTGGCTCGGCAGCTACAAATATCGAAGCATCGAGAGATACAGAATATTGATTTCTGACAATGGTTTCCACTATTCTATCGTCCATGCCACGAACCCTATCCCAGAGTGTCTGCAATTCTTGATTATGGCGGCTTCTATATGGCTCTGTCAGCTCATAGACGGACGTTGTTGGTAAAAAGCCTCTCGTAGCACTAAACCAGTTGCCGAATTCAATAGCTTCTATCTGATAAACATCACCAACTAAAACAAGCAGGTCAAAATCTGCCTTTTCTAAAATTTTCTTCATATCACGGTTATTGACTGTGCTACATTCGTCAATGACCACAATATCATATTTGGTTCGGATACTCTGACTTGCCACAAATTTTGCGATGGTCATGAAGTCTGTATCCTCTGTTTGTACTGTAACCCTGCGTTTCATATTATCAACGGCGGGATTTGTGTTTGCCAAATAAAGTTTGCTCAAATTATTGAACAGATTTGATATATGATTAATCAAGGTGGATTTACCTGTGCCGGCTGATCCATAGATTAAGACAACTGATGACTGGGCAAACATCTGCCGTAGAGCCGATTTTTTCTCTTCACAGTCCACAGGATGAACCTCCGAGGCGAGCCAGCCGTCAACATAGCTGGTATAGTTCTGAACACCGCCAGCAGACAACTCAATAAGCTTTTGGATAATCTGAATTGTATCGATTTCACAGCCTCGTATATAATAATGCCCATTGCGTTTTTCTATTCGGCGAGCCTGATGCTTCTCATTATGGTATAGCCTCATATTGAATGTTTTAACAAGTGCATCGATATCTCCAAATCTTTCGAGTTCTGTGCTTGTGGTGTAAAGTTGCCCCAATTTTTCTGTATTCACTTGCACATACCTTGCAAGCACCTCGTGCATTCTGTTCGTTGCATCTATGCAATCAAATAAATCGCCAAGCCGAGGGTTGTGATGAAGAAGCGATGTATCAAACGGCATTTTATCAAACGGAATACAGCCATAAGCCAAATGAAGACCTGAAAGATTATTATTCTCATTTCCAAGTTGATCAGAAATAATTCTGTTGTTCAAATGATAAAGCAAATACCGAAGAACATTGCTTCCGGGGCGATTGCTACCGATAATCTCTCGGCAGCGGTCAAAAAGGTTAAACAGGTGGCAGACTTTGGCGTTAAAGGCAGTAAGAACTTGAGAGCGGATTTGCTGATACTGTGCGTCTTCAAAACAGAGCAGTTCTACAAGGTTAAAGCCTGTTCGTGTCAAGAATTGCATCAAACCACGCCCCTCGGCTGAACTGGCATAACTTTGCAGTTCTCCACCGAAGATGTTAGAAAGCTTTTCTATCTCAATAGGGCGGATTGCGACTTCCCAGTTGACGATGATAAAGATAGGCATTGTCTTACCGAGAATATTTATATTATCCTCAATTGTCCAAAGCTTCACAGCATAGTATCTTGAGATATCTATCGTAGTGAAAGCGATAATACGGTCAAATTTACTAGCTCTTCCCGTGGCAGGGAAAAAGGTGATTTCGTAATAAATCCGATGATTCACAAAGAATGGTTTAATCTTATGTATGTAATATCGTGCATTTTCAGACGAAGCCATGTCCGCTCTATGATTTCTGCTGGCAAGTTTTTCAGCTATCTTTTCATAATACTCTTGCAGGTTTCTATCCGTGTTTAGTGGAAACTGGTAAAGATTAGCAAGCACATCAAGCCCATACTGGATTTTCAGATAGTCTTTGATTTTCAACATAAATTCATAGTATTTCAGCATTACACGCTCCGAGTCCTCTGGGTCAAGTGTATAATGTGAAACGACAATTTGCAGATAGGCATGAAACCGCCATAAGAATTTAAGCTGTCCCTTTGTCTTAACAAAGCTGATAGCTTTTTCAATATGCTGATAGTCGTATGTGGTGTCATTAGCGTGAGCATAGATTTTGAACATCGTATGCTCAACAAACGTCCGCAGGTTAGACAGAATATCCTGCGAAACCGCTCCTCTGCCTAAGGCATCGAGGTTTTCTATATGGCGGCAAATAGCAGCATCGCTTCTTAGAATTTGCTCGTCAATTCTTCTGATTGTTTCCGGTGTTGTAGCCATTTGCTCGTCTCCTTCCTTTTATGCTTCGCTCGCCGCTACCGTAACTTGTTCATTCATCAGTAGCGGGAGCAGGAACTCACTAAATGCAGAAAGTTCTAAGATGATAGACAATACAGAGTGGTACCTTTTATCCAATCATTTGTTGATGAACACATGGCTCATTACACTAAGGCATACAAATAGTTTAATAGATAAGGTATCAATTGGATATTAAGTTCACAACTTCGCCTAATAGACATTAGATTACGTTATATCTAACTAATACGCATTAAGATAGCTCGAAGTGGTTGAATTACTGCTTATTAAGGTACGTCTTCTCTGTTCAATTTGCTTTTTTCCCCTGGCACTCAGACTGTCTTAAGGGGCTTTGGATTCTTCTAATGTGAGCTCAACTGACATGGTGTATATCTCCGTGGTTTTGGAAATTTGATACCCAAGGAATTTATGTATAAATTGCAAAATAAGTGTCCACTACCAACAAATGGGTGGCGAAACAATGCCGCAATGTGAACCAATATACCTTCTTAAGCCCAGCCTTCTCATGCGCCTACTTAAAAACCTTTTATACAGAACGCTCATAAAAAAGCCGGCCGGGCTCGGCACAGGGGATAAGTCAATTGTCAGGATGGTATTGCTTTGAATATTTATCAATAATGCTTCCAATGCCACCCATGATAGTATGTTATATCAATCTTTTCACCATTTTGCCTGACGGTTCCTGCATAGTAATGTTATTTTTAAAATATTTTTTAGGATAATAGTTCCTTTCTATCAATATCTATCACAAAGCTCAAACGTGAACTTGGTTTCTGAACCCTAAACAAATCAGATTTATTCAGGTTTCTCTCCGGCTGACAAACCGGGGACAGCGTTACAGGATGTAACTGCTGAGCTATGGACTCACGTAGTTATTCCGGGTGCCTTGTGACGCCGTCAGTTATACCCCTATATCACGAGATATGTCATAGATAATTAGTTAGGATGAGTATGGTGGCTCTGTGTGAGACGCGGCACAAAGAAATTGCAGAAAGGGTGATGGAGGTATAGATAGAGTAATCTAGGAAGATAAACTGGGTTTAGATGTCCTTTGCATATAGGCAAAGAGATGGGAGAGCTCCCGTGGAGTATGTGTTGTTCGTGAATTTGCAGGTAGCAACGGCAAGAAAAGGGGTTTTGATTACGACTTCTTCTTTTACGCTTGACGCGAGAGAGTACACGAAGGGGATTGGGAACATTTTGATGATCGATGGGGAAAAGCTTGCGGAGTTAATGATAAAATACGGCATGAGAGTCACTGAGGTATCTCGGTTTCCATTATAGGATCGACTCTGACTTATTAGGAACAGTAGCTTCCCAGGTTATAAGAGTTTAGCCCGCGAAACTGTAGGTAGGACTTCAAGTTGGTGGGTCACCTGCCCCGCCGTGCCAGGAAACCGATGCTGCTCAAGAACAAGTGAGCTATGTTGTCTGGTCAAAGGCTATTCATTAATACATAGGAGAAAGGTATTAGTCACAGCGAAGCGCGTCTAACGCGCTTTTTTAATTTAATGAGCATTTGTCGAAAGGAGTTGGTCTTGTGAGAGCCATTGACATAAGTTACAGCATCACCAAAGCCGTATAACCCGACCGATAGGCACTCATCCCGTCTGTGGTAGCTATTTAGCCCCTTAATTGGATTTGAGTTATACCCCCTTATTGATATAAACTAATATTAACAGAGGGGGATACGAAATGAAACGCCAGAGATACCCAAAAAACTTCAAGGAACAACTTGT
>DHFP01000254.1 GCA_002402315.1 Clostridiales bacterium UBA4821 | reverse complement strand
CTTCATCACATCGCAAATAACTCTAAATTATAATTTAACCTTGATTATCAGCCCAATTATCGGCTTTAGATATATTGTCACTAATCAAATCATAAAGATACGCCGAGGAGTTATTCCTAATAATATAATCAATTATCTCTACTTCATTAACAATGCCAACCGTCTTTAAATGATCATCTAAAACCATAACAAAATATAGCTTATTCAGGTTAAATCTCTTCACTAGTTCTATCAGTTCTACCGATAAATGCGCAGCTACAACTTCAATCTTTATAATTTTTTTCTTTATTAAAACTTCTTTTTTGTATATGATATCAGCTAAAGTCTCTACCTTTAATATGCCATCATATCTCGTAGCATATATTAATATAAAAATACATAGTATTAGAATTGAGAAATTACCTGTGTAACCCAATATTACAATGGAAGGAACCAGTATTATTACACAAACCGCCTTAGACAACACAATACAAATATTGGATACCTTAATATAACCTATCTTTGAGCTTAGTACAGCATGTAAAATCTTGCCGCCGTCAAGAGGAATAATAGGCAGCAAATTCACTAAAGCTAAAAGAATATTTATCAATATTAATTTTTCAATTAATTCATTGTTTAAAAAATTAAAGCCATATTTCAGTAAAGCTGCCACTGAAGCAAGTACAATATTAATTAAGGGCCCTGAAATATATATTATAATCTCCCTCATAAGAGGTATACCTTTAATTTTAGCAGTCCGTGCAACTAGTCCGACAGGCAAAACCTCAATTGCCTCAACTTCAATTTTATACTTACTTGCAGCAGTAATATGTGCTAATTCATGAATTAGAGCACAAACAAAAACTACCATATAAGTATCTAGCTGCCTCATAAAAAAAATAGCTGCCAGCATAGGTAACATTAATGGGCTAATAACCACGTCAATACCAAGACTTTTAATTCTCATATTTAAACCTCATAAATACTGCCGGTCAATGGTGCTGTTGCTTATTTAGATGCATACTGACTATAGAGATATGATGGATCAATAAGTATTCCAGACTTCCAAACTTCAAAGTGAAGGTGTGCTCCAAGCGACATACCTGTATTCCCTACCTCTGCAATCTTTTGACCTAAACGAACCTTCTGGCCTTTCTTAACCACAAGTCTGTTGCAGTGAGCATAAACTGTTATAATATCCTTTCCACTCTGTATCTTTATAAAGTTACCGAAAGTAGTTCCTTTTCTTGCTTCTATTACCTCACCCGATATCGCTGCGTAAATTGGAGTTCCCATATTTGCCTTTATGTCTATACCTGGATGAAACTCATCCTTCTTAGTTATGGGATTTATCCTAAGACCAAATTTTGAAGACACAGGCCCGTTTAGTGGCAATGCAATCTTATAATTTGATTTTATACTTTTCACGTAAGGGTCTATTGAGTTGATGCTACTAGTTACTGGTGCAGCTATATGCGATTTATTAACCGAAGCACCTTCACTATTGGACTTATTTTTTCCTTCGCTACTTTGTTCCTGTTCTGCCGGTATATCCTTATTGGTCACTCGAGAGGTATCGCTATTTGGGATTGCTTGTTTTTTGGAGGCCGGATAAAAAAAACCCTTCAACATACTACCGGTCTTTGCTGCAAAATCACTTACGCTTTTATACGCCTGGCTATAATCTAAATTAGAAGATATAAATCTGTCCAATCCCGTTGAAACCTGCTTTGCAAATGGTGAATTTATATTTTTAAATGAGAGAATGCAAATTAGTATCAGTCCACTTATAATTAACTGAATAATTATCTTACGAATAATTTTGTAGTTATATATGGGCTTGCTTTTCCTCCGATGACTAACTGTACTCCTTCTGGGTGCTGTTCTTCTCATCGTTTCTTCCATATCCACACCTCCCGGTTATTACATTTATATTTTGTGTAAACCATAATTATTCCTAGATAACAAAAAGTTGCATATCCATCTGGCTAAATGGTAATCATAACAATACTATCCAATATATTATGAGATAACTCGTGATAAAAAAATTGCAATTGAACCTAACTTGTCACCAATAAAGGATTTTCTTACAGATAAGGGTTACAAGATAGAAAGTATCGAACATAGCGCAGGATCTGCAAAATATAATCCGGATGAGTTTGCAGCAATTATTGTATCCGGACAAAATACAAACTTCCTCGGAATGCATGACATTCAAACCAAAGCAACTGTTATAGATGCTTCAGGCCTTACACCCCAGGAAGTTTATTTTCAACTTCAAAGTAAATTGACATAAAGAAAGCACCTCCAGGTGCTTTCTTTACTTATGGTAAGTATTATTATCCTTTAGGATTTATAATATTTCTCCATTCAAAGTCTCCTCTTTCCAATCCTTTTATTAGTATTTCTGCTGTAGCCATATTAGTCGCCAGAGGAATGTCATGTACATCACACAACCTTAACAGCGCCGACACATCAGGTTCGTGAGGCATGGCTGTAAGCGGATCCCTAAAGAATATCAACAGGTCCATTTCGTTATACGCTATTTTCGAACCAATCTGCTGATCGCCTCCAAGTGGACCCGATAGAAAACAATACACATTCAACCCCGTAGCCTCTTTAATCAATTTTCCCGTTGTCCCTGTAGCATATAAACAATGATTTTTCAAAACGTGCTTGTATGCAACACAAAAGTTAACCATTAATTCTTTTTTCTTATCATGAGCTACTAAAGCAATATTCATATAATCACCTATAAAAATTTAATAATTTTTCCCTTATTTAGAACTCCTATTTGCAGCTACACTCATAACCAGTCCAATAGCCATCATGTTGGTTAATAAGGAACTTCCTCCATAACTGATGAAAGGTAATGGAATACCTGTAACCGGAACCAATCCGATGGTCATTCCTATATTTACAAGCACGTGAACACCTATCATTGCAGTTACACCTATGACTATAAGTGTTCCATAAAAATCCCTTGCTGTCATAGCAATATGAATACACCTTACTAACAGCAAAACAAATAGTACAATTACTATGGTACAGAATACAAAGCCCAGTTCTTCTCCTATAACTGAAAAAATAAAGTCCGTGGTCTTGGCCGGTATATTCCCCAACTGGGTCTGTGTACCTTGGAACAATCCCATTCCGGTTATTTGACCGGACCCGATGGCCAGCTTTGACTGGAGTACATTATATCCCCTGCCTAAAGGGTCAAGTGTGGGATCAAAAAAGACTCTTATTCTATCAGCCTGATAAGCATCCAAAAACAGGTTATTACCCTTAAGTATCAAATATCTTAATATACCTATTCCAAGTATTCCGGTTATTGCAATAATCCCTGCATATATATATCTCATATTCGCCATAAAAACCATAGCAAATATTATTGCCACAATAACCATAGCGGTTCCGAAATCAGGCTGCTTTAGTATCAATAGTATAGGTATGCCTGCATGCACTAAGACCTTTATAATATTCTCCAGCCTGTTTATTCCCATCTCATCTTTAAAGACTATTTTATTAATGTGTTTGGCCAGGGATACTATTAAAACAATCTTTGCAACTTCACTTGGTTGGAATGAAAAAAATCCTAGATCAAACCAGCTTGATGCTCCGTTAACCGGATTAGTAAAAAGGACAGCTGCCAGCATCACTAAAATTGCAACGTAAAATCTAAAGCTATAAGACCCTAAAGTCTCGTAATCAATAGAAGCAACCAGCATCATAGCTATTATGCTTATAATAATCCAAACAAGCTGCTTGTGAACTTCAGTCATATCACCCGTAGCAAATGTCTGAGTTGCACTCATAAGTGCTATTACCCCTATTGACATTAGAACCGTAATGATTAGAAACAGAACATAGTCAAATTTACTATACACTCTTTTGCTAAACATAACATCACCATAAAATACGCCCGGTATTATACTCTATACTACCGGGCAGGTTTTACACTTGGAATTAAAAACTATTTCCCTATGCTTTTTACATTTCTAATAGGTATATTGGCTACTAGAGCAGGAACTATCCTATTACCTTCATCGCTTTTTGTCTTTGTAAGCTGGATATCTAAGGCATTCTCGTCAACATCCATATAATTTTGTATTACCTTAATGATTTCTCCTTTTATCATTTCTAAAAACTGAGGAGAAACATTAGCTCTATCATGTATAAGAACAAGCTTTAATCTTTCTTTTGCCACATCTTTTGAATTTTTATTTCTAGTAAAAAATTTTAATATATCCAACATCATTATTCTCCTCTCAAGTGATCCTTAGTCCAAAGAGTTTCTTTAGTTTAAAGATTAAACCGTCTTCGGTTGCCAGTGGCATGATAGGTATATTCTCACCAATGATTCTTGAGGAAACTTCTCTGTAAGCCTGTCCAGCTGCAGACTTCGGGTCTGTAACTGCGGGCTCACCCCTATTAGTAGATATTACTATTTTTTCATCATCAGGTACAACTCCTAAGAGATCAATGGCAAGGATATCAAGAATATCTTCAATATTCATCATATCCCCTCTTTTAACCATCTCAACCCTTACCCTGTTAACTAACAGTTTGGGATCTCTTATTTCATTTGCCTCCAGCAATCCAATAATCCTATCAGCATCTCTTACTGCTGAAACCTCAGGTGTTGTAACTACTATCGCTTTATCTGCACCTGCTATGGCATTCTTAAAACCCTGCTCTATTCCAGCCGGACAGTCTATTATTATATAATCAAATTCTTGCTTTAATTCTTCGGAAAGTTTTTGCATCTGTTCAGGACTAACTGCTGATTTATCTCTTGTTTGGGCAGCGGGAAGCAAGAATAAACCTTCATACCTTTTATCTTTGATTAATGCTTGCTTTATCCTGCATACACCTTCAACCACGTCTACAAGGTCATATACAATTCTGTTCTCTAGTCCCATAACCACATCGAGGTTTCGGAGACCTATATCTGTATCTATGAGAACTACCTTTTTTCCTCTAAGAGCAAGTCCAGTTCCAATATTGGCAGTAGTAGTTGTTTTACCTACCCCGCCTTTACCGGAGGTGATAACTATTACCTCACTCATTACATTTCCTCCTAAAAATTAGTGTACAATATTGTAGGGCTCCCTCTATTCCCAACCTCTATGTAATAAATTATGTAAACAGAAACATAATCTATGAAGCGCTACCATCTTATCTTAACATATATAATATATGCTCACTTTCACGTTGTCAAATTTTTTTCAGCCATTGATTTGGTTCAGTTTTATTGAAATTTTAACAAACTTTTCATCCGTTACTTGTTGGGTAGGTAATACTCAATATAAACAATATTATCCTTTACAAAAGCTATCTCCGGCATAATTGCTTTGCTTATCTTCTCCTCGGGCGGGCGCGTAATAACATCTGCAATTCTTAACTGTGTAGGCTGAAGATTAAAAGCTACAACTACAGCTTCTTTGTTTCCTGTAGCCCCTGCATGTACAATTCCACGCAAAGTACCTAACACAACGATATTACCGGAAGCTACAATTTCACTGCCTGGATTGGCATCTCCAATAACCACAACATTACCATGGTACTTGATAAGTTGACCGGACCTAAGTGTGCCCCGGTGAAACTTTGTCATACCCTCGTCTATACCATAAAAGTGTCCCCTTACTGGAGTCTCAGCAGGTTTATTCGCCTTTTCCAATTCACTTTTGTCTTCTGTATAGGTCAACTCGAGCCCTACAACATCCTTTACTTTTTGGGCAATTAGGTTGAATTCTTCTATACTTAGCTTTCTCCCTTTTACTTTAACCGGATAATTAACTCCCTTTAAAAAGTTTGCTGAAGTTTCCAGCTTTTTGCTTAAATCTTCAAGCATCTCATCAAAGCTCTGATTTTCATTAAGCATAATAATTAAAGCATCTTTCATTCCTTTAAATGTAATGTTTCCTGATTCCATATTCATCACTTGTATGCCCCCATCATTTGGTTTATATGTACCAGATAAATTTTAATATCCCGCTGGTTTTTTATCAAGAAAATTTTTTAACTACTCTGTAATCTCCTCTTCCACTACCCCTGCACTTTCCTCTTCGGGAGGTATAACATCCAAAGGCCGTTGATTTTGGATGTCAGGGCCTCCTGTTTCAGGTGGTTCGAATCCTGTGTCTCCTGCTGGGCATCCGGAACAACATCCGTTTCAGAAGGAACAACATTTTCCTCTTGCGAATCATCTTTATATATCTTATAGTACTGGGCAATTATATCTCTTGCCACAGGCGCTGTATAAGAACCATGGCCTCCATGTTCTATAAGAACTGCTATTGCAATCTTGGGGTTTTCGTAAGGGGCAAAACCTACAAACAAGGCATGGTCTGACTTATTACCCGGCACCTGTACCGTACCCGTCTTTCCTCCCACGCTTATAGGAAAGCCTGCAAAAGTCCCATAAGCTGTACCACCTGCATCACCCGTAACTGATTTCATGCCCTCAAACACTGCTTTTATATTCTGTTCATTAATGTTTAATGATTCCGTATAGTCATTAAATGGTTCTCCAAGGTTGATAGACAACACTTCTTTTATCCGGCTTTCATCAACCGGTGCCCCATTCCAGGTAGTCACCTTTGAAATCAAGCGGGGTCTATTCCTGGTCCCTCCGTTTGTTAGCGTAGCTATATAATTTGCCATCTGTACAGGTGAAAAAGAATAATCTGACTGCCCTATAGCCGCTTGAAGCGTATTGCCGGGATACCATCTATCCCCATTTGCCTCTTTATACTCAGGTCCTGCAAGAATACCCGCTCTCTCACCTGGAAGCTCTATTCCGGTTTTACTTCCAAGACCAAACATTTTAGCATACTTATTAATATTATCAATACCCGTTCTATAGCCCATTTCATAAAAGAAATAATTACAAGATACTTTTATGGCATCAGATATATTGACATAGCCATGAGTTCTATGTCCCTGATTCCAAATCCAACATCTTGGCTGATAATCACTATACCTGGTATACCTTCCCTCATCCTTAATCCTCTCGCCAATTGTAACCTTCTTCTCCTCCAGGGCAGCTAAAGCCGTTACCATTTTAAAAGTTGAACCTGGAGAATAAGTTCCCTGGATAGCCCGGTTATATAATGGCTGCTTGTTTTGTGTATCGGTTAGTATTTGCCACTCTTCTGCAGAAAGTCCGTCTACAAACTGAGAGGGTTCATATGATGGATAGCTTGCAAGCGCTAAAACTTCTCCATTTGAGACATCTATGGCGACAACCGCACCTGATCTTGCATCCTCAAACCTATCCTTGTAACCTCCGGAATTAATTTTTTTTATAGTTTCCTGAAGGGATTTCTCTGCAACTTTCTGCAATTCAAGGTCAATTGTCAGGTGAATGTTATTACCCGGCTCCGGAGAAGAACCTCCTATCTCCCCTGTCAGCCTTCCCATTGTATCCATTTCAACCTTCTTAGACCCATTCTCCCCTTTGAGTAAATCTTCTAAACTCTTTTCCAAGCCATCTTTCCCTATAATGTCATTATTTCTATAACCATTATCTTTTCGTTCTTTAAACTCTCTTTCATTTATCTTCCCAATATATCCGATAATGTGTGCCGCAACTGCACCATTAGGATACTCACGTACAGGTTGTATAGAAATACTTACACCGGGAAAATCAATATTTCTTTCTTCTAACTCTGCAACTGTTTCCTTGGATACATCAACCGCTATTTCCACAGGGTCAAACTGACTGAGAGGCTGAGTAGCCATTTCGTATCTAATAGCCATTACTTTCCTTGCATCCTCAACACTGAAGTAATCCGGAATCTCATAATACTTTCTTATTTCGTCAAAAAGTTGTTTATCAGAAATATTCAGGTCTTTAACTTTAAATTTTTTCTTAAACTGTTTGATTTTTAAACCATCTTCCTCCTGGCCATTTTTAAATTCGAGTTTGATTGGGTTTATTGTCATCGGAAAATTATCCCTATAGCTATTACTATTTTTTTCTAGAATCTTTATTAATGATATGATCATTTGATTGAATTTCTCAGGCTCTATAGACGTTTTTACCATCTGAACATTAAAAGCTTCTCTGTTTGTAGCAACAAGTACTCCGTTTCTATCGAATATTTCACCCCTTGGAGCCTGGACACTTGCTTCTCTGAATAGGCGGCTTTGAGAGGTATTTCTATACTCTTCTCCTTTAATTACCTGAAGTTGAACCAGCTGAAGCACCATAAGCATACCAATAAATATTATTATTATATTTAATATAACAAATCTAAGCTTTTTATCTTTCTGGGTATCTATCTTGAATCCCCCCTAAGAGAAGCTGCCTTAATACTTTCTTGAAAGCTTTGTATGGTCTTTAACCCATTGATTTATAAATAAAATTATTGGAAAGACTATTATAGTAACCATCGCATTGTATACTGCTTCAGGGAGTATTATTCTTTTCATGAAATACAATATATCGGTTTGCCCCTTAAAAAACAACGCAAAGAAATATAGAACTAATTCATAGGCTATAGTGGATAAGAACACAAACGAGATTGCAACAAATATACTATCTTTAACAAATCTCTTATTCAATGCTCCTACTGCCAGACCTAAGTACATGCCAAGTATAGTATACCCTCCGACCGAGGTGCCCATAATTAGATCCTGCATGAACCCTGCAATTAATCCGACTACCGCTCCGTCAAATTTACCACACGCAAGAGCGAAACATGCTATTAGTACAATTGCTAAGTTTGGTTGAACACCAAACAGCCTGATATTGCCCATAATTTGAGCCTGTATAATGGCACTTATGAAAAGCACTATCCCTATTGTTATAAACCTCACATTAAACCTCCATAAATCTAAACCCCAAAGTATTAGAACAATAGATGGATTACTTTCTCTTTAATACTACAACTTCCTCCAACCTTTTAAAATCTACAGCTGGTTGTATAAGAGCACTCCGCATTAACTGGGGTTTATCATTATCAACTTTAACAACCGTTCCAATCATAATACCTGAAGGGAATATCCCTCCCATACCGGATGTCTCAACAATATCTCCTTCGGAAACCTGAACTCCTACAGGGATATATACCATTCTTATCAAACCTTGGTCATTTAAAGTTAAATCTCCCCTTATGCCCACCAAGTCCCTCGTTTTAGAAAACCTTGCACTAGCGTAACTACCATTGTCAATAATTGCCATTACCTTTGATGAATCAGGTGTTGAATATACAACCTTGCCTGCAAGACCCTTTGGAGTAATTACAGCCATATTGTAATCTATTCCGTCATTGGTACCCTTATCAATTGTAAAAATATTAAACCAATTTCCAGTCTCCTTGGAAATGATTCTACAGGTAACCATCTCATAATTATCAAACTTTCCTTTTACCCGAAGTACTTCCCGCAGCCTTTCATTTTCTTCCTGCAGCCCTGAAAGCTTTCTAACTTCATCCTCCAATTGAGCTGCCTTCAGCTTCAGTTGTTCATTTTCATCAGTAAGCACCTTGGCATCATTAAAGTACGAAAACATTTCTTGAACATTGCCGGTTGTGTAAGCAAAGCCTTTTTGTATCGGAACATATAAATAACTAAAAGCCTTTTCGTAAAACATTAGATTATCTCTTGGCTTGGATGTGGCAGAGAGTGTTGCAAGACTAGCTACTGTAACAACTACCAACCAAAATAGTTTGTTTTTAACAAGTCGGGCTAACAATTATATGCCCCCCTACTTAAGTTTTTTGGGTGATATTAATACCCTTCTCAACGTTTCTATTTCATCAAGAACCTTACCTGCTCCAAGGGCTACACAATCAAGAGGCCACTCTGCAATATTAACCGACATACCTGTTTCCTCATTAATCAGCCTATCAAGGCCGCTTAAGAGAGCACCGCCACCGGTAAGCATTATTCCTCTATCCATGATATCTGCAGCTAATTCCGGAGGTGTCTTCTCTAATGTTAGCTTTATTGCATCTACAATTGCATTTACAGGCTCTTTTAATGCTTCCTGTATTTCAGTGGAAGTAATAACAATGTTCTTAGGCAGCCCCGTGATTAAATCCCTACCCCTTATTTCTATACTATCCTCTTTCATTCTTGGGTAAGCAGAACCTATAGTAACTTTAATCTCCTCTGCCGTCCTTTCCCCAATCATTAAATTATACTCTTTTTTTATATAGTTTACAATAGCATCATCCAGTTCATCTCCAGCTATTCTCAGTGATTTGCTGGTAACTATCCCTCCAAGTGAGATTACTGCTACTTCACTGGTACCTCCTCCAATATCAACCACCATACTTCCTAATGGTTCCCCTACCGGTAGATTGGCTCCAATAGCTGCTGCCATAGGTTCTTCCATTAGATAAGCTTCCTTTGCTCCCGCTGAGTAAGTTGCTTCTTCAACAGCTCTTTTTTCAACCTCAGTAACACCGGAAGGTACACACACCACTACCCGCGGTTTGGACAAAAAGCTGCTGTGAGATACTCTCCTTATAAAATGCTTCAGCATTGCCTGTGTTACATCAAAGTCAGCAATAACTCCATCCTTTAAAGGTCTAATAGCAACGATATCCCCAGGAGTTCGTCCTATCATATCCTTGGCAGCTTGTCCCACCGCCAGGACTTCAGAATTTCTTTTATTTATAGCTACCACCGAAGGTTCTCTAACCACAATACCTCTATTCTTTACATGCACCAAGGTGTTAGCAGTGCCTAGGTCTATTCCGATATCTTTAGAAAAAATTCCCATTTAATAATTACTCCTCTCTTAAAATAGCCCTCTCTCCTTCAAGCTTACATAGGTTCCATCTCCGATTACAATATGGTCAAGAATCTTTATCCCTATAATTTCTCCACCTTCAGTAATTCTCTTTGTGAATTGGATGTCGTCCTTGCTTGGCGTGGGGTCTCCACTGGGATGATTATGTACAAGTATGATTGATGCTGCGCCTGATCTTATAGGTTCTTTGAAAACCTCTCTAATTTCTACCGTTGATACATTTAATCCTCCAACAGCAATGGTGCAGGCTTTCATCACGTAGTTCTTGGTATTTAGTATTAGTATCCTGATCTCTTCTTGTTTTAAACATCTCATTTCTTCCATTAAATACTTGCTTACATCATCAGGCGATTTTATAACAACCCTATTGCTTCTTCCAGTTGATGAAATCCGCTTGGCTAACTCCATTACGGTTTTTATCTGAATAGCCTTAACTTTTCCAATTCCCCTTACGTTTTGTAATTCCTCAAGTGAAAGGTGATTGAGAAAAGCAAGTCCTATTTCTTCTTCATCCATCTTAAGCAGTCTGCGTGCAATATCAATCGAGGTTTCATTTTTCGTTCCTGTCTTAATAATTATTGCCATTAACTCCGCATTTGATAACACTTGAGGCCCATATTTTTGCAGCCTTTCATATGGACGTTCATTCTCCGGCAAATCTTTTATTCTTAACTTTTCCTTATCATTTAGTGCTAATGAATCCATTAACGCCTCCTTATTAACGGCTCTATGCCAAACTCCCTTAACATCAAATATAACTTGGATACCGGAAGACCAACAACATTAAAATAACACCCATTAATCTTTTCTACAAAAATTGCTCCGCGTCCTTGTATACCGTATGAACCTGCCTTATCCAGAGGTTCACCGGTATTTATATATGCCCATATTTCATCATCTGAAATTGCCCTAAACTTAACTTCTGTCTTCTTATGTGATACTAAGATTCTTTCTCCCGGAGACTCAATCAATGCTAATCCGGTCAACACCAAGTGAGTATTATCTGAAAGGCTTCTTAACATAATAAAAGCCTCGTCTTCATTTCCAGGCTTTCCTAAAATACTGCCTTTACTTAGTACTATCGTATCTGCCCCTATAACTAAAGACCCGGGGACTATTCTCCGGGCAACTTCCTGAGCCTTCATAAATGCTAGCTTTTCCACAAAGCACTCAGCACTTTCCGGAACTGCTATGTCCTCTTTAACGCTGCTTGCTTGTACAGTAAAGTTAATTCCAATCTGCTCAAGTATCTCTCTTCTTCTTGGAGAAGCTGAAGCGAGTATAATATTCATTATTAGAATCCCCTACATTTTTCTATATACAAGAATGGAAATAATTATTCCTATTGCACTTGCAACATTAACCTTCAACAGAAAACCAAAATTAAGTTTCAACATGCCTATGTCTAACTGAAAAGGTGGATCAATACCCAATACAAAGCCACGCTGAAGGAACTTCAATTCACTGCCGGCTCCGAAATGATCTCCTATAATTCCTCCAATTACCAAACCTGATACCAATAGAGCAATTAAGATTATAGGATTCTTTTCTTTGTACACCATCTTTATACTACCTCACAGTCCCCTTTTGTTTCTCTATCCTTATTATTATACCTGTATATACTTATCATTTCAATAAATAATAGGTAAAATTACCCTCGCTTTTTACTGCACCACTTTCGCACTCAATTTCTTCTTCACTATTGGAGCAATCCTGCTAATAGAATCAATTAATCTGCTCATTTCAGATATACTGAACTGTTCTAAAGGTTTATAATCTATGCCTACCTCATCTGTAATAGCTCTAATTGTTGATTTGTCTTCAGGGTCAAGCCCCATATTCCTAACCCTACTTTTAAAGTAACTCAGTTGTTTTTCCGATGCTTTTCTGGCTGATACTCCATCAACCCCCTGAGCTTCACGTGCGGCAGCTTTTTTATCAATCTCATTAAATTCTTCCTCAAGAAGCCGTGCTTCACCCGGATAGAGCCAATCATTCTCTCCCATTAGTTTTCTAATAACTCTATCACATGCTCCGGTTATGGTCTTTTCCAATCCAAATTCCTTATCTTCGATAATGGCTTTACCAATCTCAAACTTTTCCCAGTCAGAAAGATTCAGGTCCGGGTTCTGCTTAATAACAAGCCTTTTATTATTATATACAGCTTTTTCATGCTCATCTTTTACTAGATTTTTGTCTTCTATCTTCTCAGCTGCATACTTTTGATAACGGTTGTAAAAATCTATCTGTTTCCCATCTACCATAGTTTGTTGATTTTCCAGAACCATTCCTCTTACTTTTACTACATACGTAGGTAATTCTACATTTCCCAGACCTGGAAATTCGACACTTTCCTCCTTCAAGGTTGCAATCTCTATATTTTCTATTGAAATACCCTTCTCTCTAGCCTTCTTGAATAGTCCCTCCGCCTTAAACCTTAATTCACCGCGTATACCCTTATAGAAGTCCTTTGTTGTATCATATACGATCTCTATTGGTTTATCTATTTCTTCAAGTCTATCTTCAGTTTCTCTAAATTCTATATTATCTTTTTGATCCATGTGAATTCACCTCGCTAAGAATATTCTATCTCTTTAGACAAACTTTATTGATATAAAAGTATATTTCCTTAGAGTAATTTAATACAAAGAAAACATATTATGTTTACATTGCATATAATAGTAATATAATAGAGTTAAAAATTAAAAAATAAAATATAATAAATCAGCAAAACATTTTCTATATATATAAAGAAATAATTTTGAGGCTAGATGAGAATTTTATAATAAACTCGTTCAAATTAACAAAAAATCCAATTTTTAATACTTTTCAATAATTTTTATTATATATATAATGTAAGTATGTATTGTATATCTTTTTAAAGTTTGGTGATAATTATGAAGATTGAGAAGATTAATGAAAATAAAATAAAAGTTACTTTATCAATATCCGATTTAAAAGAACGTAATATAGATTTTACTACACTATCCTATAATTCTCCTCAAGCTCAGGAGCTCTTTTGGGATATGATGCATCAAGCTGAGATTGAATATGGGTTTTCATCATCCAATGCACAGCTTTTTATCGAAGCTGCTCCCGGCTCTGGCGACAATCTGGTCATAACAGTTACCAAGGTAGAAGAAGATGCGGATTTTGAATCCATTCATAAGTATATAAAAAATAAATTTAAGAAGTCTGAACTTAAGGTAAGGAAAAGAAGCAAGAAGGTTTCATCCGGAATTATAATATACTCATTTGAGGAATTTGAGGACCTGTGTTCGGTTGCTGGATTGGTCTCAGACCTGTACTTTGGTGAAAGTACTTTATATAAAGCTGATAAACTGTTTTATCTTGTTATTACCAATACCAGCATAGCAAATACTAACCCTGACTACTTTGATTCAATTATGAGTGAGTATAGCAGGAAGGCAGCAAATACCGACTTTATCGAAGGATACCTTAACGAATATGGTACAAAGATGATAGAACTTGATGCCTTACCAATACTAAAAGACTACTTCAAATGATAATAATAAGGCAGGGGACGGTTCTCAGGTGTCGCATTCCTTTAAAGTAAGTGCGACACCTGAGAACCGTCCCCTGTCGCATGAACCTTTTTATCCATAGGGTCTACCACAAATTTTATCTGGCTCCATTCGTCACGCAAAGCATAAGCTCCCGGCCCATATCCGTTTAGGCTATGAAGGTGTGCAACTTCGCCGGTACCGACGTTTATGACGAATTCGTGGTTCGCTTTGTCACATACATAGATGTGTTCTCCTGGTTTAAATCCTACCTTTTTAACTTCGTCCGCTGTTGCTAAACGCTTTGAAGCTAATACTTGGTCGAATTGAGCCTGTACACGAACGGTACAACTTTTACCTGCTGCCATATTATTCACACTCCTTTTCTTTAATCACTCCATAAGCCTCGTCTGCCAGCTGCTGTGACAGCTGTTGAATGTCGAACATCAGCTTACCTCTTAGTGCTTTGCCTATCCTGATTGCCTTAAAACGCCCTGTCTTAGCACCTCTCCTAAGGCTGATAACTGAAATTCCTGTAAGCTGCGATGTGGTTTTAATATCTGTGTACTGTGACATTGCCTGTACCTCCTTGTACTTTTTAATACTTTTATATACAGACAGGCCTGAGACTGATTTCAATTCGATGCAAATAAAATTAAAATACAAATTGATTGATAAGTGCTGCTGCAGCGAATAGAACCTTCTGAAAGCAACAAAAAAGAGCACCTCGAGAGTTGAGATGCTCTTAGTATGATTCCGTTGTTATTTAGCACATATATAAACGGTTGAAAAACTCATTTACTTCTTCGTGACGGTCTTCGATATTCTCAGGGTTATCAACTATATCCTTTACTTTATCAGCTATATACTGCATATCTGCGTCACTTGGCAGTAAAATCGGAATCTTCTTTAGGTAGTTTGCAGAGTTATTAGCTGTAGGATTAATAGTATGAATTAGTTTATTAGCTATTTCAGAGTTCATCAGCCCTAATACAAAGTAATAGTATTTATCCTTTGGGAATACACCTACAATGCTTTGGTCAAAGACCATCTTATTCATTATTGTTGCGTAAATTCTTGAACTTTTAACCATCGGAAGTGCAATACCGTGTTTAAAATAATACTGCGAGTTCTGAAACCGTGCCTTTTTATCATTATTGTAGTGATTGATAGCATCCTTAGTCCAGTCTATATACCAATCTATTGAATCCCTTACATACCTTGTTCTTGAACTACTTTTTATAACTGGCACATACTTGAAGTTGTCAGTACCCTTCAATGATATACAGTTTTTATCTATTTCTTCATCCTTAGCAACAGGATACCCTGCACCACCACGCACACTCTCATTAGCAACTGCAAAGAACCGCTTATTGTCACCTGAGTATATTCCGGTTACACAATCAGCTATATCACCTAACTTCAATTTAGTATTAGCTATTATATCGCTTAGATGGTCATTACTAAGTATAAATGCGTGATGTTCAGCACCAAAGATTTCCTCTTGTTTTTTCACGATTACTGTTAAATCCTCAATATCCTTTTCTAACCTTATCCTCTCCAAGTCCTTATCAGTTTTCATACCTTTAATTATTCTAACATTATTACCAAAAGCAACATCTTTATTACTTTCCTTCTCAACGGTAATGATGCTCAAATTGCTATACCCAAAGGATACACCCGGAAAGAACTTTGAAGGAAATATCAATATCTCCTTGATTTTTGTGTTAGCCAGCAGGTAAGACCTTAACGCTGTGTGATTATGTAAGAAAAGGAACGTATCGGGTATAATGAAAGAAAGAACCCCTTTATTCTTTAGCATGGATATACACCTTAATACGAATAAAGAATAGGTTTCTCTAACATAAAAACCATTGTATTTCTTTTTAAGTTCGTCACGCCTTGAATATTCTTGCCAACCACCATATGGTGGGTTTCCAATTATTTTATCATAATATCCATTCTTATCAGCAGCATACATATCAAATCTATCGTCTAGTAATGTATCAGTCTGCCATATATGAATATTGCTATTTCCACTATACTTATCAGTCAATTTAGCAACAGCTTCATCATTAAGGTCACAAGTATCTATTTTGAGGCTGCTATTTACCGATAAAAGTGAATCAATAAAAACACCATCACCACCACAAGGCTCCAAAATCATATCTTGCTCACTTGGGTTAAGCATTTTAACCATATACTGTGTTATAAAATCACTCTTTGTATAGTAAGACCTATAAATATGTTCCATACATTCTCTCCTAAACTAAAAAAGATTACTTAAGTATTATCTTAAGTAATCTTATATTAGCGCAATATACCTACCAAGTCAAATACTTTAGCAGGTCATGTTCTACTAAATAATCCTTAAACTCTGGCGATATATCGTTTTTCCAATCCATATTTTCATTCATCCAACCTTTAAGGTCAAACCCTGTAAACTCATTTATCTTTTCATATGCTTCATCAGCACAATACACTTGCCAATACGGCGAATTTTTCAGAGTTTGCAGGTAATGGTTGTTTTCTTCTTCTTTCTGCCTCACAAAGATTAAATTTTCGTGTTCTTCCGGTAAAGACTGATAAATGCTTGCCACTAATAGCAGTCTGTTGGTATTGCCCTTTTCGTTGCTGCTGAAACCACTCTTGTAATCAACATCATAATATATCTCGTTTTGTATAAAATGTAGGTCTAAACTCAGACTGATACTACCTGAATCTATAAGATTCCATACTGCCTGATAATATTGTAGTAGCTTTTTCTTTTCATCGGCTGAAATACTAATATTATCAACTAAGTCTTGTATTTCTTTCTTTAAGACGCTTTGAACATAAAGGAAGTCAGGTGGACTGTATAATTGTAGTTCATTTACTGGGTATTCAAAAGGCAACTTGCAAAAAGGTTCCCAAATCTCACCAATTCGGCGTGAGAAAGCCATGTAGTCATAACCCCAAACCTTATTTCTATACTCCAGCATTACCACATTACATACATATGTGGTAAGAAGTATTGCATCAAGCCTTTCCTCGTTTGTTATATCTTTTTCAAGTATCTTTTCAATTCGCTTCTTATTATACTTTAACCGCGTTTTCGTCTATATAT
>DHFP01000139.1 GCA_002402315.1 Clostridiales bacterium UBA4821 | reverse complement strand
TTGCTTCATGAATTCGCCGTAATATTATGCTCACGGCTAAAAAGTTAAAAACCTTAATGTATCGGCAATACGTTTAATATGAGCTTTATCTGACCTCAAAATAAAATAATTATGAGTCTGTCCTGAAATCTCAATGGGTTTAGGGTATTTGACTATTAGTGCCGCCTGTCCTTTCTTCTCCGGTCTCTGGTCTTCAGACGGCATGATTAGACAAGCCTCATGCTCTTGTACCTTTAATTTGCTTATTTCAGGATTAGTTCCGTAAAGATTTGAATTATTAGAAACCTCATTCTTGTATACCTTATCTATTGGCTTATCGGAAGAAATTGCAGATATATGCAAAAATCCCTCTGCTCCCTCATATTTTGTATCCTCTATCCTTCTCCAACTTCCGGGATACATAAAACCAACATTATATATCTGGCTTATGTACATAGCTTGTGGTATAGGTATACAAATTCTCTGCCCTACTGACAAGGAATTAGGATTCAGGTCAGGGTTAATTTCAGTTAAAGCCTCTACCGTCGTGTTAAACCTCTGGACCACTTGAGAGAAAGTATCCCCTTGCCTGATTGTATACATCCCGGAACCTTCCGGACAAGTTGCCGACGGAGGAGCAGCCGATGGTATACAAATTATCTGGCCGATTGGCAAAATATATGGACTGATGTTTGGATTTGCCGAGAGTATCGCTTGTACTGTAGTTTTATATCGCAGCGCTAATCTGTATAAGTTATCACCAGATCTCATCCTATAGAATAGGGTTCCTGGGGGGCACTGTCTTGAAGCAGCTTTATTCACTCCATTTACCTCCTTATAATGGCAATAGCGTTAATACAGTATATTCAAAGTATAATAAATGGTTCTTCTTTCCTTGGTAAGCAGTCGGGTATTCTTATGTTTAATATATAGTGACTAATTTGCAAATTATATTATAATTAAATACAACGAGGATATTTTACGAGGAGTAACCAATATGGAAAAATACAAACAGTTCAAAAGAAGGATATATGAAATTATTGAAAATGACGCAAAACAAGATTGGATAGGAGCTGCATTCGATTATTTTATTGTCGTTTTAATCCTGCTAAACGTAGCTGCTATTGTCATTGAATCATTTCAAAATTTAAACTCCACTCTCAGCACTCTGTTGTCTAACTTCGAAGTGTTTTCAGTTATAGTTTTTACTATTGAATATGTTATAAGAATTTGGACTGCTGATATTAAGTTTGAATATAAAAATCAAGTTAGCCCTAAAGTCAGGTTTATAACTTCCCCGATGGGGATAGTTGATTTACTGGCAATTCTTCCTTTTTACCTGCCAATGTTAGTACCTGTCGACCTAAGGTTTATCAGAATATTAAGGCTGGCAAGGTTACTTAGAGTAATGAAGTTAACAAGATACTCCAATGCATTGATATTAATAGGCAAAATACTGAAGGACAAAAAAGATGAGTTGATAGCCTCGGTGTTTTTAACCTTTATACTGTTATTAGTTGCTTCCAGCCTAATGTATTACATTGAGCACACTGCTCAGCCCAATGCTTTCCCAAATATTCTTGCATCGTTCTGGTGGGCCATTGCAACATTAACTACCATTGGATACGGAGATGTCTATCCTATTACGGGATGGGGACGCATCTTAAGCAGTATAGTAGCACTTCTAGGAATAGGACTGGTTGCCCTACCAACAGGTATTATCAGCTCCAGCTTTATTGAGGAAATCAGCAAGAAATCAAAAGCAAACCAAAATACTGATCCACTAGTCTATTGCCCGCATTGTGGCAAGAAACTTAGCGAATAATATGTCCTTGCAGTAATGCATACAAAACATACTACTCATCAACTTTGTTAAGTTAGTTCAAATTTAAAGGCTTATCCTAAGCGGATAAGCCTTTAAATATAATAAGAAAAAATTTTTATTCAAAGAATCTTTTTACTGCTGATTTATTCATTTCTTCAGCTATCTTAAGGAGTACAAATACATAGATTATGTATGATGTAGGAATCAGATAAATTGCTTTAACCTCAGAAAATTTTAATGCTTCCCGAATACCAACAAATTGCAGCAATAACATTATTGTTGTGCCAAAGGTAATGAGGAGAGATAAAATACTTGGAAAAACAAATGCAATAATCATGGATGCTATAGCTACAGCAGTCATTGGAATGGTAGCTACTCCCATCGTGGCCATTACTCCTTTAAAGGAACCCTCACCTTTAAAAGCCAGTTTACCTAAACCGTATGCTATTCCTGCCAGGACAAAAAACTGTATTACTACGGCAAAAAACACCTTAATAAAAATGCTGAAATAAGGAATATCCTTGGAATAATAACCTACCATATCCACTAACCCGCTTAAGGGGCCTAACAAATCAGAAAAAAATTCAGCTGCTTGTTTAGTCAGTATCAAAACTAGAATTCCTATTGCCAGCGCTTGTATTGTCAAAAAGAAAAGTCCTGCTTTATAATCTTCGCTTTGTGCAACTGATTTTATATGACCTACGGGATCCTTAAAAAATTCCACACCAAACTTAAACTCATCCTTTATAAACCCTACAAAGTCATTATTATTTTGCGGCAGGTTAGCTGGTACATAAGTTTGCTGCTGAGCTGCGCTTGGGTTCCCGGTTACTCCGGTACCAGCCTGACAATCACACTCTTGACCTTCTTCCAACTGCTTTCTACAATGTATACAAAACTTTGACATTTAAATACCTCCTCATTTTCAAATTTTATTATTTTCTTCTAACCTTATAAACAAGCCACTTGTCATCATGTTTTTTAAAGAGGTAAACCCAACTAGGGTTACTTTCATAGGGATAACTGCCATAATTATCCGTTCTGACAGTCTTCCATTTCTCACTTGTCTCAACTCTCAAATGTGATACGTCATCCAGGTAAATTTGATCAAATTCGAGAGAAATTAGGGTTTCTGTATATTTGGTGCTGCTGTAGGTTTTCCTGTCATTGATAGCAGACAAAATATTTAGCCACCCTTCTGAATTTTCAACCACTGTCTCTTTCATGTGATTAATATCAAGTACATTCATAGCAGCTGCCCAGTTCTCATTATGCTTTTTTATAATATCCTTAGCCATTTTCTCCAAAGCATCATCCGGAACTATCTTAATAGTTGTTTCTTGTGAGGCAAGTGTTTGTACTGTCTCTTTTCCATTTTTCATGGTAACCTTTACTTCATGCTTGCAAGGAAAAACTTTTTTTACTGAGTAAACCTCATATTTGGCATGATCATCACTGTCCTCAAACCAGTTTACTGCTTCTTCTTTAATGATGTTTTCCTTTTTTACTTCCTTACCGTCAATGAATAGAACTGCACCTTTGGGAACTGATATCAACCATTCTTCCCGGATAATATCGCCCGGAGTTACCTTCCATTCATCAAACAAAAAGTACTTTTTGCTCCCTGATTTGGCTACCCGCAGGGTCATATAATCCGGATAACTATCTCCTTTTTTGATGTAAGAAATGTTTACACTTTTAAAAAGTGAATCCTCTTTTCTCTCCCGGTTAGTATCTTTATCCTTACTCTTTTCTTCCGGTATTTCGAAGGTAGCAATCCACGCAGAGGTTCCATACTTTTCCTGCAAATACTTTACATAGCTTTCTTTTGTCAGGAATTCACTTTGTGGTAGGCTTAGAAACTTATAAGCTTTTTCATAATCAGCCTTTGCCAATGAAGCAAAATATTTTTCTGCAACTGCCTCCGGCCTGGATAAGCTGGCTGCCAACTGGTATAATATTACACCAAGTACAAGAACTATGCAAGCAGCCCCTATAATTACTTTCTGTTTCTTACTAAGTTTGCTATTCGAGGTGCTTGATACCTTAACTTCATCATTATTTATAAATCCAGTCTCTTTACCGCAAAACTCACAGAACTTGCCTATACTAACTGCTTCTTTCCCACAATTCTGGCAATACATTGGACACCTCCTTTAAAATACTATCTCATAAAAAGATGCTTTTAAAATTCTACATTTTTTTAAAAAATCCTTTAAATTTAAATTAAATATATTACAGAAAAATAGAGCTCTAAATGAGCTCAATAATATTTTATACATTAATTTTATTCTATACTCTTCTATATATGTTAGAATTAATATTGTTTAGAATATTGTAAGCTATGGTCAATAACCTCCTATATCTCCTTTCCTACAGTCCTTAGTCTCGCCAGCCTTACTAACCCAACTGCAATAACTGTATATACAATCATGGCAATAATACTGGCAGGATCAAATACATAACGTGATATTGCATCTCTTGTAACAAATGTACCGAAAATGCCCCTAAAAGGTGCCACCAGTGCACTGGTTAGTGAATATAGCCATGCTACAAACCCATTAGCCGGATTGGCTCCTAATAATAGGAATAAAAGCCGGAAAGCGAGCAAAACTTCAATAACCCCGAGAATATAATAAATTACATTCCTTGTCTGAATAAACCAATTTTGTTCTTTATATGTCACGAAATTTTCCCTGGGAGCTTCTTTGCGTTCAATCTTTTCTGCTTCTTCATGTTGTCTGTAAGCATCTTTTTCCTGATCCATTTGCTCTCACCTTATTTCAATAAATTTTTTATTTTAATAAACCTTTTATAGTATTTTCAGTAATAACCAGACTTATACTTAAGACTACCGTATCATCTCCGGCAGTTCAACATCCGCAGAAGGCACTTTGGAACATGTTTGCTTATTTCGAACAAGCTAGTATAATCAACTACATAATATAACATTTATAAAACAGGAAATAATAACATTAAGAAAAATATATAAGGCAAGTGGGGACAGTTTGAAGTGAACCCACTTGCCCTTACAAATCTCTGGCAGGTTATTCCGTGCAGTAGTTGGGGCAGTACACGACATCATCAGCAATCATGGTAATCTTCCTTTCTCAAAATTTTCAATTTAGGTATATAATAGTTATGCCTAATATATAATATGCGGTAATTTCCAGATGGTTCTCGATGCTTATTTATTTTTTCGAAAGTGCAAATAATAAGGAGGATTACTATGAATACAGCAACCCAAACTCCCTAACCACCTCATCAACGAAAAGTCCCCCTACCTCCTCCAGCACGCCCACAATCCTGTAGACTGGTATCCTTGGAGTAAAGAAGCATTCGAGAAAGCAAAAAAAGAAGACAAACCTGTATTCCGCTTAATCGGCTACAGCACCTGCCACTGGTGTCATGTATAAAACTTGGACCAAAATTAATTGATTTCGTTATAAAATGCCATTGTTTTAAGAAATACTTTTTTCTCCTTACTTATAAACATCCCCTCTCGAATCAATCTCCAACACAAAAATCTCCATATTAATATCGTCTTTGATAAACAATACTCTTATAGTACCAACTCTCAACCTGAAATACGGAGGGTTATCCTGCCCCTGCAACCTTTTGACATCACCATAAGGTAAGCGGTTTAATGCCTTATATATTCGCTCTCTCGTTGGTTTATCATATTTAAGAATAGTTTTTGCTACTGATTTTGAAAATGTCACTTTATAACTCATCAACATTTGCCCCATCTTCAGCTATTTTTTCTATATCCTCAGCAGTAAACCTTTTCTCTTTTTGAGACTTCTTCAAAAGCTCCTTAACCTTCCTGGCTTCTTCCTGCGAAATATACTCCATTGGCGTATTATCTAAAGCATCACTAATTTTTTTCCATTCCATATATTCAAGAAATTGGTTATATTTTTCAATGCTTATAATAGCTGCTTCCAGTTTATTATTTCTTATGATTATAATATCGTCAAGTTTAGCCCTATCAATGGTTTTAGAAACGTTTTGCTGTAGCTCGGATGTAGAAATAAACTTATCCTGAATAAGCATTAAACACCACCCCTAAAAAGTATTATACTTTAATTATAATATTATATAAAATTACTTACAATATATTATATGAAATATTATTTAAAATTATTTCTAAGAGTTAACTTAAAATAAAACGGCAAAAGTTAAATTAAGTTCATTTCCTCATTGAACATATGTTAATAATATCTATAGAAGTTAATTCCAGGTCAAAGGGACAGCAGACTGCGCAAAAATGTAGTTGGCTCGATTCTCCATCTCCACTTTTGAACAATTCCAATCCTCAATTTGATAGTATTAAAGAATTTAAAAACGGGGTGGGAATTGTACAAATAAACAATAAATACGGCTTGATTAATAAAAAAGGAGAATACATAATAGAGCCGAAATTTGATAAAGTTAGACAATTTGTTGGGGTATAGCTGAAGTAAATATCGGAGGAAAGGAAGAAAAAACAGAACATTCCTATGGATTTAGTGGAGGAAAATGGGGTTATATTGACCAAACAGGAAAGTATATATGGAAGCCGACAAATTAATAATTTTATGAAGATTGCTTAGTTTATGTTGAAAGTGTCCGCAAAATATTCTGGCACTTTTTATTTTTAACACAAATGGGCATATTAAACATAAATAAATACTTTAGGAGAGTGAACAATAATGCCCAATAGACTAATAAAGGAAAAGTCCCCCTACCTGCTACAGCACGCCCATAATACTGTTGACTGGTATCCTTGGAGTAAAGAAGCGTTCGAAAAAGCAAAAAAGGAAGACAAACCCGTATTCCTTTCGATAGGCTACAGCACCTGTCATTGGTGACAATACTGCAAAAGCAACAAACTTCAAACCTGCAATTTATCAAGGCTCTACAATTTCAAGACAAAAAAACCCCCTGACATTTGTGGGGGTGTTACTGTGAATAACTATATAAATTGTTTTAGCTGCTTCAATCTTCCCTTTTCCTGTACACTCTCTTTCCATTTGTTCAAATCCTTCATAGCATTTTCAACCTCTTCTGTCCATTTAATCTCAAAAACAGCTTGATTTTTACCTGTCTTAGTGTAAACCACATGGTCAATGTACCTCTTAATAAGTACATTCTTTTCCTCAGAACTCATTTTCTTAAACTTCCAAGGCAATGTACTCAAATCCTCTGTGTTTTTGAAGAATGCTGCTACATGTGGATAAAGGTGGGATTTACCTTCATCTTCTTCATCAACAATTTCCTCTAAGCTTTCCAACTTTTTCTTAATCTCCTGCAACTGGTTTTGTAATACTTGCTCCCTGTCAAGTAGTCTTTGGTCTGCCCCTCTTTTAATCATCAGGTCAAGAATATTGTCCAATTGGCTGTTTATGTCCCTCTCCTGCTTTATAAGGTCATCCCTCTGTATGTCAATATCAGATTGGTACTTTTCACCATTAGCAATTTTCCATTTTACATGAAATACAGCAGGTCTTGCAACAGACCATATTTGGCTTTTCAGATATTTCTCAATATCAAGAATAGGTATTGCACCATTACCACACTTTTCACCTGTGGCATAGTTCATATTGGCACAGGGTTTCAAATACTCTTTACCTCTTATGTGATGGAATACCATAAACCTGCCACACTTGCCACATTTCAAAACATTAGAAAGGCTAAATGTCCTTTTCCTTGCTCCAACAGGCACTAAAAGGTTAGATTTCAACAGCTTTTGAACCTGAATGAACTGCTCTTTGTCAATGATGGCTTCATGTGCATTTTCATAAATTATCCAATCTTCTCTTGGTGTCTCCTTTGACATTTCCTTACCATTGCTGTCTTTATACCACTCTCTCTTTCCATAGATTTGAGTACCAATGTATTTTTCATTTGTCAAAATAATATGGGTACTCCTGCTGTTAAACAAAACTCCTTTTCTTGTCCTATAACCTTTCTGATTAAGGTCAACAGCAATTGCAGTAGTGGACTTTCCTTCAACATACATATCAAATATCATTCTTATTAAAAATGCATGTTCATTTGGTTCAAGCTTCTTAGTCTTAGGGTTATAGTTATACCCTAAAGGTGCTTCACCTAAATGATTACCATAGATTGATACAGCCTTTTTCTTACCTGCATTAAGTACAAGCTTGGACTGTTCTTGATACAGGTCTGACATAACACTTTCAAGCTTTGTAGATAAGGTGTCTTTATAGTTAACAATCTTTCCTCTGTGTGCTTCTATCAAAACAAGGTCAAAGAATTTGAACTCCTGCAACAGCCTTTCAAGGTCTGTAGTCTTTCTTGTGAGCCTGTCCAATCTGTAAACTACTAAAGCTTTTATTTGCCTACCTTTTACCTGCTCTCTAACCTCTGTCAATACAGGTCTGGTTAATGTCTCTGAACTCTCAACTTCCTCAAATATCTTTTCAAGAGGGATAGACAAGTTATTGCAGAAATCAACAATTATATCATGGTGCTTCTGTAATCCTTCACCTTCAATATCCCTTGATTTTCTACTGTATGCATAAAGCTTTGTAATGCCCTTATTATTCAATATGTCAATGATGTTTTGGTTCATGGTTTGCCCCCTGTTTCTCTATTACATGTTACAATACCATTGTAGCAAAGTTTACATAAAATAGATACCTGTAATTAATGGCAAAGCCCTGATGTTGCTGTGTTGTAGAGGTTATTAGCATTCATTAACATGTTGTAATTGTTTCATGAACTGTCAAAAATACTTTGTTTCCACAACTTACTTCACTTACCATGCTTCAAACAAGGGGGTGACCTTCTACCAGAAATGGCAATGACATTCACAATAAGGTTTCAGATTTTTTTGAGGTTTTGGAACAAAACTTAAAAATTTTTTTAAAAATAGTTTTAATATTGAGCCACTTGGGATATACTAAAACTGTGTCTTGTAAAGGAGAGTTTTTTTCTTTCAAGATATTGACAACAGTTTTTATATTGGTTTATAATTAGAGTATCAGGAGAGGTTCTACCAATAAGTGAACAGATAAAATTTCAGGAGAGTTCCTGCCAACAAGTGGAAGATAAAATTTCAGGTGAGGTTCTACCAATAAGTGAACATTCAAAAAGTGGTTTTCAAAAGACCACTTTTTGTTTTAAGTTGAGGGGTACAAATGGAAATATATACTTTAAACACTTCCTATGTTGAATACCTGCAAAAATTTGACAGAAATGTTCTGAACAATGAGGATGAAGATGGTGGGATAAGGAAGTATGTTGGTATAGTTTATAATATTGGTTCATTTAACTATTTTGTTCCTTTAAGCTCTCCAAAAGATACTGACTATACAGTAGTTAAAGGTAAAACAGTTATTAGAAGAAGTATTGTTCCCATACATAGAATTGTTATTAGGCAAGGAAATAGTGAAAATTTCTTGGGGAAATTAAGGTTTTCTAATATGATACCAGTTCCAGATAGTGAGTTAACCCTTTTAGATATAGACAGCCTTACAGACTTAAAATATAAGAACATGTTAAATACTCAGGTCATATACATAAGAAAAAATACTACAACTTTACAGGAAGACCATGCAGAAGTTATCTATAATCAGAAAACAAAAAATTATCCCAATATTGGTTATTTGAATAGTACTGCTGATTTCAAATTATTGGAACAAAAAATGCTTGAATATGTGGCTGCTAAAGAAATAGTTGAAGGTAAAGAACAGGCTTCTGCTCATAGAAAATAGTATGCATAGAAAAATTTTTATAATGAGTGTTGATACCATGTACCAGCCAAGAAGTAGACCTCCCTAACAGGAGGTTTTCCTTTTTACATCATAATAACTTAAAAATTATGTTGTGCATGGTAAAATCTATCTATTGCCTGTAGCTGTAAGGGTACACAAGTTCTGGCAAACAAAATAGCCAGCAAATTGTTTAGGTAAAAAACTGTTAGTAACCTGTAAAACTGGAGTGTTGACCAGCTTTTATTAAACATTATATAGGTGTATACATTATCATAAATACTGGCATCATATTTTTTATACTTTTACAAAATAAATGATTGTACCCCTTTTTATACATTTGTAGTAAATGGTAAAAATATACTTATACCCAAAACCCCCATCTGACATCAAATTTATCAACAAATCTGACTACACAAGCACTATAATCTGTTGCTTGCATAGGTGAAATTGTTGTGCTGCCATCTTTCATAACTGAGTAAGCCTTTTTCAAATCATCTTCATTATCAAAGCTAACTGCCAATTGATACCCACCTGACTTAGAATAGCCATCATTATCACCAAAATCATTTAACATTAATAGTTGATTATGAATGAGTATTTCAGCATGGATAACAAGTTCTTCTTGCCCAGGATTTGTTATAATAGTCTTGATAGTGGCATTAAATGCTTTTACATATAGTTCAATTGCTTCCCTGCATTGCCCATTAAAATATAAATGAGTAGCTAACATATTTTCCTCCTGTTTGTTTTACAGCATGAAACACCATTGCTGCTTATTTTAACTTTTCAAGGAAATTTACTTGATTTCCATCAGGGTCTTTGAAAGTGAAAGCTTTAACACCCCAAGGTTCTACTTTAGGTCTTGATAAATCTCTAATATTTTCTATACAGCTTAGTCTTTCATATTCATAATCTGCATTATCAACAAAATACATTAAGGACATATTCTTTATACTGGATATCTCAGTATTACCAGGGTTCCAAATTGCAAGCTGCATACTATCAAATGCTGAATGAATAGAGTCACCTTCTGGTTCAACCTCAAAGACTACCTTGTAGAAATCCACTAACTTTGGTACATCATTTGTAATTATGCATACACCACATAGCTTCATAATATTGCCCCCATATCACAAATTTGGTTAAGTAAAAAGCATATACAACCTTATGGTATATTATGTAATTGAATAAGTCAAGAATATGCATCAAACAATCAACTCTCTTTTGCTTGCTGTAAGCTTCCAGAGAATGTCTACATTAAATGACATTCATTTATAGAGGTTAAAAATATGTTGAATACTTTGACATAAATGCCCTTGAACTGTTCTTATCTATTTTAATTAAGCAGGATGTGAAAATGTTACCTGTGGAGTTATTGGGATACAGGATGATATAATCATTTTTGAAGGGTTGTGGGGAACTATTAAATAATATAATAGACTCTCCTAACCCTTCAAAGTTTTGTATAAACTATAGTCCACAATTTTTTAGAAGGGAGGATTGACCACCTTGGAACTGACTTTTGAAGAAATATTAATATTAGTAAATGAAGCAGAAGAACAAAAGAAGCTACAGCAGGAGCATGAGGAAAAGAAACTACAGGCACTTATTGATAATCAACCAAGGTGGGAGGATATACCTCTACAGATTTTAAGAAGTAACCACAAAGGCAACATCAATAAGCTTAAATATTATGAATGTTTACAAAACTTGTGGGAAGAAGTAAGCAGCTATACCTTGGAACACAGGGAGCAAGATAATGACATGTATTCATTCTATAAGAAAGACATAAATCACTTCAGCATCAGTCTTAAACCTTATGTGAGAAGTTTGGCTTCATGGCTATACAGTTTTAAACATAAAGGCTTGAAGGGTTGTGGGTTTGAATTTGAAGAATGTCAAAGTGAAATATGGATTGTTGTGTTCAAGATGGTGAATGAAGCATTGGAATATGGGGATAGCAGTCCTAGCCTTCCATTTGTTTACAAACTTAAGCACAGAGTACAGAAGAACCTATACCCCAACATTATCAGGAGTATCAATAAAGACAAAAGGATTATACATCACAGTAAGGACATAAAGCTGATAAGTCTTGAGCAGATGGCAGAGAGTGGTAAGGAGTACCCAAGTAAATTCCATCTGGTTTATGACAAAATAATTGATAGGGTTGATACTCTGGAAAACAATACCCAACAATCCCCACAGTTTACTGATAAGGAACTTGCCATTTTGGAAATATGGAAAATACAGCCAAACACCAGTATAAGGAAACTGGCAGAACAAACTGGTATCTCCAAATCTACTGTAGGCAGGATTGTTGCAGCATTGAAGGAGAAATTGAATCTCAAAATTAGTGCTTAAAATTTTTTACTATACCTTTTCTATCAATATTATTGATTTTGTAGCTCCTGTAGGTTATGGGAATAGTAACAGGTATATAAATGTTGGTAGTTATAATAGTTCCTTCCCTTTGGTCACTCACTATTATAATACACCTGTTTGTAAAAATGAGTGGGACACTTTTAAAAAATATTATATAGGGTGTAGACTTTAAATGGTCTATACCCTATTTTTATTTTGAATACAAAAGTGCTTTATTTCAAATAATATTTAAGTGGTAAATAATAAACAATATAGGACTATAAAACTTATGAGTAAAAATTTTATAAATGAAAGGAAGGTGATGCCACATGAATAAATCAACTAAAGCCAATAGACTGATTTCTGAAAAATCCCCCTACCTACTGCAACATGCACATAACCCTGTTGACTGGTTCCCTTGGGGACAGGAAGCTTTTGAGAAAGCAAAGCAGGAAGATAAACCTGTTTTTCTATCTATTGGCTATAGCTGACTTTATGACTTTGAGAACATGCCATTGGTGCCATGTGATGGAACGGGAATCTTTTGAGGATGATGAGGTTGCTGAAATATTAAATAATAACTTCGTATCTATAAAGGTAGACCGTGAAGAACGTCCCGACATCGATCAGGTTCATATGACTGTATGTCAGGCATTAACAGGGCACGGGGGATGGCCTTTAACAATCATAATGACACCCGATAAAAAACCTTTCTTTGCCGGAACCTATTTCCCCAAGCATAATACTATGGGAATGCCTGGCCTGATTGAGATTCTTTCAAAGATAACTGAAGCATGGGCAGCTAATAGAAATAATTTGTTAGAAGCGGGTGAATCCATTACCAATGCTATCCAAAACATCTATGAAAATACATCAAAAGCTTCGATTTCTGAATCAACAATACGTGAAGCCTACTTAAACTTCCGCAGTTTCTTTGATTATAATTACGGTGGATTTGGTAATGCTCCAAAGTTTCCCAGCCCGCATAACCTGTCATTTCTACTGAGATACTGGAAAGTAAATGAGAGTGATGAAGCCCTTAAGATGGTTGAAAAAACACTTGATAATATGTACCTCGGCGGAATATTCGACCACATAGGCTTTGGTTTTTCCAGATACTCAACTGACAAGGAATGGCTGGTACCACACTTTGAGAAAATGCTTTATGATAATGCGCTGCTTGCTATTGCGTATCTTGAAGCATATCAGGCAACCGGCAGGAACCTGTATGCTGAAATTGCTGAAAAGATATTTACTTACGTTCTTAGAGATATGACTTCACCGGATGGGGGCTTCTATTCAGCGGAAGATGCCGACTCGGAAGGTGTTGAAGGAAAGTTCTATCTATGGACTCCCGAAGAAGTTAAATCAGTTCTGGGTGAAACGGATGGAGAATTCTTTTGTGAATACTACGATATTACCGAAAATGGCAGCTTCGAGGGAAAAAGTATACCAAATCTAATAGGTATTTATAATGATAACCTATCAAACGAAGACCTTCTTAAGTTAAACTCATGCCGTCAAAAGCTTTTTCAATACCGTGAGAAAAGGGTACATCCATATAAAGATGATAAGATACTTACCTCTTGGAATGGCTTGATGATAGCAGCCCTTGCATTTGGTTCAAGGGTATTGGCAGCAGAGGATTATGCAGCATCTGCGGAAAATGCAGTCTCGTTTATACTAAATAATCTACGCGGCAAGGATGGAAGATTACTTGCCAGGTACCGCGATGGTGAATCCGCCTATCCAGGTTATATTGATGATTATTCATTCTTGATCTGGGGTTTGATAGAACTCTACGAAGCCACATATAAACCTACTTATCTTAAGCATGCAATTGAACTAAATGATATACTAATAGATAATTTTTGGGATAGCGAGCATGGTGGGTTGTTCATGTATGCTCATGACAGTGAAGAATTAATTTCGCGTCCGAAAGAAATTTATGATGGAGCAACCCCTTCAGGCAACTCGGTCAGTACTTTAAACTTTTTAAGACTTGCAAGGCTTACTGGCAAGCACGAATTGGAAGAATTAGCCCACCAGCAGTTTAAATACTTCGGTGGAACCATAAAGGACTATCCGACAGGATTCTCATTCTTCTTATCTGCTCTACTCTTCTCAATATCAAAAACTAATGAGATTGTTATAGCCGGAAATCCTAAACAAGTGGATACTAAAGCTATGCTGCAAACCATCAACGATGTATTTCTGCCGCATACAGTTTTTCATATCAATCCCCATGATAATACTGAACAAGAATTAACAAAACTGGTTCCGTTCCTGGCAGATCAAAAAAGCCTTAAAGGTTTTGCTACAGCATATATATGTGAAAACTTTTCCTGTCAGGCACCTATAACTGATACTGCACAGTTTGCCAATATGTTGGAAAACCAAATACAATCAGGCGGTTCATGAACCGCCTTCCAAATTATCCGTTTCCACATTTTCACTATAAACTTTTAGTGCATGATATAACTCATGTACAATAGCTCTTACTATATTTTGATTTAGAAATATTTTTACAGGTGCCGGAATAAATACCATTGCCCTTTTTACTACCCAGTCTTCCTCTTCCTTTCCGGTTTTTAAAATCAAATCTTTTGCCATTCTCTTTGCCTGAAGCATCAATGCATATAATATTGTTTTAGATCGCTGCCACTCAACAAGATAATAAACTGCTATGATTATAAGGATAATTATGTACCTATATTCCCATAAGGTACTCCACATATAAACCCTCCCCAGATTAAGATGCGCTGCAAGAAATCGCGTTTTATTATTTCATCATTCCTTAATTTATTTATATTCTTACTAAGAGTATATTAGAATGATAATTGTGGCATAACCTTTTGTTCTTTTTTGGAAATGCTTAACCTTATTATATTTGCACTAATCGACAAGGTTTGATATAATTTTAATATATAATACACTTTTTAAGGGAAATGTATTTCATGAAAATGAAACTCTTGAATCTCCATAGAAAAATTCGCAATAATTCAACTTGCCAATCGGTTAAACCTATGACTCTTGTAATTATGGGTGCTTTTCTAGCTGCTGTAGGTTTAGAGTTATTTTTAATCCCAAATAACATAATAGATGGTGGAATTATTGGTGTATCTATGATTCTTGCCCATTTAACCCAACTACCATTGGGTCTTTTTACCTTTATCCTGAATGCTCCGTTCTTTTATATAGGTTACAAACAGATAGGAAGGACTTTCGCTTACTTGACTGTAATTGGAGTAACAGCACTTTCAGCATTTGTATATTCTTTTGAACTAAGCCTGTACTCGGGGTCTATTCTGGCAGCTACCAGGGATTCTCTTCTTGCATCAGTTTTCGGCGGTGTTTTAATAGGTGTAGGTGTAGGTTTAATTATCCGTTACGGAGGTTCTATAGACGGAACAGAAACTACATCAATACTCCTTAGTAGAAGGTTTCCTTTTTCTGTTGGTGAAATAGTTGCATTTCTAAACGTATTAATCCTCTTAAGTACTGGTTTTATATTTAGCTGGGATAGGGCTATGTACTCACTTATTACCTATTTTATTGCCTATAAAACAATAGATTTAACTATAGAAGGCCTCGAACAAATGAAAGCAGTAACCATTATTTCTGTAAAACCAAGAGAAATCCAGGAAGCTATATCTGCAAGATTGGGTAGGAACGTAACCTTCCTATATGGAAAAGGCGGATACACCGGAGTTTATAAGGAAATTATCTATTGTGTTGTTACAAGGTTGGAGCTGGCCAAACTAAAAAAAATAGTTCTTGACTACGATAGGAATGCTTTCGTTGCAATTGAACACGTTTATGATGTAATGGGCGGGAAGTTCAGAAAGAAGAATATACACTAAAAAAGCGCTTCCGCGCTTTTTTATATTACCTATCAATCTGGTGTTGCAGCTCTTCTATTATCTTTTTATACTCTTGAATTGTCCGTTTCATCTCGTTACATAGCATACCTGTCTCGCTCATCCTGAGTATTTCAATGTTAATCTCGGTTAGCCGGTCTAATTCACTCTCAAGTAAAACCTTCTTTTCTATTAACTCTTCAAGCTTTTTTGGCGGCAAAATTCCTCCCCCTTCCACTTATGAAAAGTAAGTCTAATCTTGGGTATTACATCGAATTAGTCCTTCTTGTCATTACAGTCATTACAGTCATCACATTCACAATCATATTCCCATTCTACTTCAAAGGTTTTATGGCAGACTGGACATTCTACCTCATCTTCTTCGCTAATTTCTTCTTCGGTAAATGAAATTATCTCATCACAATTCGGACAGGAAATTTCTATTAACTCATCTTCAAGACCCTCATTCTCATACACTTCGTCTTCCAAAGTACCTAGGTCTTCATCAATGGTGTTTACTTGCTCTTGCATTTTGACTTGATTACTATCTAGCCTGCCAATCTCTTCGGCAAATACTTCTAAAGTATCTAATATACTGCTTATCAGTTTGCTTTGTTCCTCACTATTGTTAAGACTCAAACTACTTGCTAACTCTTTTAAACTTGCAACCTTTTCTTTTAATTGTGACATTTACTATTTTCCTCCTTAAATTTAAACTCTCTCGATATATGTTTCTGTGCGGGTGTCAATTTTTATTACATCACCCGTATTCACAAACAGTGGAACGTGTATTGTGGCTCCTGTTTCAACTGTAGCCGGCTTGGTTGCTCCAGTTGCAGTGTCACCTTTAAAGCCCGGATCAGTCTGCGTTACTTCCAGTTCGACAAAGGTTGGAGGCTCAACCCCAAAAACCGAACCTTTATATGAAAGTATCTTCACCATCATATTTTCTTTTACAAACTTTAACGCATCGCCCAATTGCTCCCTATTTAGAGGCATCTGTTCATAGGTTTCCGTATCCATAAAATAATAAAGCGTATCATCATTATATAGATACTGCATATCTCTTCTTTCAATCTGAGCCTTTGGCATTTTATCGCTAGGATTGAAAGTTCTTTCTACTACTGCCCCATTAATTACATTTTTTAACCTTGTTCTTACAAAAGCAGCGCCTTTTCCAGGCTTTACGTGCTGGAACTCAACTACTCTGAATACTTGCCCGTCAAGCTCGAACGTAGAGCCGTTTCTAAATTCACCAGCTGAAATCATTTTAATATCCCTCCAAAGATACGATTGCTATCAAAATCAGCTATTATGGAATACAGAAAACTATTAATGTCTCACAAAAGTATATTGTTTCCTCAATAGCCAATTATATTTCATACTATATCTTAATTTAAATTGACTTAATTTTCAAGGAAAAGTTTTGAAAGCAGCTACAGAATAATTAAATCTTTGGGAGATGTCACAAGATTTTGGAATCCTTCTTGAGTAATTACAACCAAATCCTCTATCCTTACCCCGCCAAGACCTTCTACATATATACCCGGTTCAACTGTTAACACCATACCCTGCTTTAAAACTGTCTCATCCTTTGAAGACAAGCGGGGTTTCTCATGGATTTCCAGACCAACCGAATGTCCCAAACTATGTCCAAAATTATCTCCAAAGCCCTTTTCACTTATTATTCCCCTGGCTATCCGGTCAACATCCCTGCTGATTATCCCTGGCTTTAGAATATCTAATGCTGCCAGCTGGGCCTGCAGCACGATTTCATAGATCTCTTTCAGTTTTTCATCAACCTTACCGACAAATATGGTTCTGGTCATGTCTGAACAGTACCCTTCGAAAACACATCCAAAATCAATAGTTACTGTATCTCCATACCGGATAAGCTTATTTGTTGCAACTCCATGAGGCATGGAGGATCTCTGTCCTGAAGCAACAATTGTATCAAATGATAATGATGAAGCGCCGTTCTTTCTCATATAGAACTCAAGTTCCAAAGCTATATCCAGTTCAGATACTCCCGGCTTGATTATCTCAAGTATATGAGAAAAAGCACTGTCAGCTATTTGCGCAGCCCTTTGAATCTTGGAGATTTCTTCTTCATCCTTGATTGTTCTCAGTTCCTGAATTGAATTCTTAACAGGAAAAAGATTGACATTCTTAAAAGCGCTGCTGTAATTCTCGTATTGCCGGTATGTTATGTGATTATCTTCAAACCCCAGGTTTGATATGCCGAGTTCCTGCAAGACATTAAATATTGTTTCAAATATACCCTTTTCCAGAACTACAATATCATATCCCTTGCACTGCCGCCTTGCTTGCTCATCATACCGGAAATCTGTTATGAATACGCACTTCTCCTTACCAATTACGGCCCAACCATAGGTTCCGGTAAAACTGGTTAAATATCTTAGGTTATAAGGGTTGCTCACTAAAACAGCATCTATCCCGGCACTTTCAAAGCTCTCTCTTAGATTATCTATTCTATTTTGCATGATACTAAATCTCCTTACTTTTAGAACAATGCAAGACTACAGCTCTCAGTCCCAGGATATAGCTGTCCCCGCTAAATCCGGATATTTGGCCTATACATACAGGCGCAATAACAGACTTTGTTCTGAATTCTTCCCTGGCATGAATATTGGATAAATGAACTTCTGCAGCAGGAACATCTACCGACTTTATTGCATCCCTTATTGCAATACTGTAATGAGTGTATGCACCGGGATTTATTACTATTGCATTATATTTGAACCTGGAATTATGTATTGCGTCAATAATTTCCCCCTCATGGTTGGACTGGATAATACTTACTTCAACACCCAATAGTCTTGCTTCTTCTTTGATTCTGGTATTAATGCTGTCAAAAGTCTCCTGTCCATAGACATTGGTTTCCCGGGTGCCCAGCAAGTTTAAATTAGGACCGTGTATAACTAAAACCTCTAACATTTGGATTCCCCCTCAATGAATTCATATATGGTTTTAAGCTTTAATGCATCTTCCGCCATTGTACCTCTTGACTCGCATATTATCACCGGAGATAATTTTCTATTGTATATAGCCTGCGCTAGCATTTCAAAGTTTGGACCATGTTGAATATCATCCAGTGTCCAATGTTTTTTTTCTCCCCCAGTAGTAAACTCTATCCTGCTGAAATGACAGTGAACCCTTGATAACCGCTCAATCCCTAGTTTATTGCCAACTAACTCAAGAACTCTGTCAAAATCCTCAAATATATTGAGACATCCCATCCCTCGCGCATGTATATGCCCAAAGTCAAGAGTCGGAATCAGCCTCTCGTCCATTGAACACAACTCAATAATTTCATCTAAATCTCCTAGTTGGTTTATCTTCCCCATAGTCTCCGGACAAATAGCTATGTGCCCCAAGCCTGCATGGTCAGCTTCATCAATAGCCATCCTAAGTGTACTCATAGCCATGCTCAAAGCCTCTCTTCTCTCTATTCCCGTACATGCACCCGAATGTATAACAATCCTTTTAGCTCCCATCCATGAAGCTGCCCGCAAGGTGTCCAACATGTATTTAATAGAATTCCGCCTTTTAATTTCTTCCATACTGGATAAATTTATGTAATAAGGAGCATGAATACTTAAAAAGATGTCATATTTCCTGGCTTCATTGCCCAATTGAATTGCTTTTGTCTCTGAAATATTTACTCCCTTGCTGCACTGGTATTCATATGCATTAAGACCTATTCCGGCTAGCCACTCCGGCATTTCAACCGATGACTTATATCCCTGCTCATAAAAACTATCAGAGTTTCCTGAAGGACCAAATCTAATCATATATTATCATCTCAATTCCAATTTAATTTAGTAACTCGTAAAAACGCCCATGTAATAATTCCATAGGCGTTTTAATTTCGGGTTTTATTATTTCATCATTACTTAATCAGATTCATTTATTGCGTTACGATCTGGAATTATATATCTCCATTACTCTGTCTGTAACTTCTTCTATAGTTAAATCTGAGATGTCTATCTCATAATGGTTGTCTTTGTAGTATTCACGCCTGATTTCCAGAAGCTCATTAATTTTCCCCATAGGGTCTTCACTTTGAAGTAAAGGTCTGCTTGTATCTTTGCAAACATTTCTATAGATAATCTCCGGTCTAGCCTTTAGAAGTATAACTAATCCCTTTGATTTTAAGTTTTGCATATTCTCCGGGTCTAAAACAACCCCTCCACCGGTTGAGATAACCTGTCCTTCCTTCTGTGAAAACTCCCTGATAGTTTCCTTCTCTATACTACGGAAATATTTTTCCCCATAATCAGAAAAAATACTGCTAATAGTTCGCTGCATGCGTAACTCGATAATTTTATCAATATCTACAAAAGTAAGGTTAAGCCTGGCGGCTATCTTTTTACCTACAGCAGACTTACCGGTACCCATAAAACCGGTAAGTACAATGTTAATTGCTCTACTCATCGTGCCTTGGAGACCTCTTCACCAGTACTGCAGCTCTGGTAATGGCAGATATTACATCTACCTCAAATTGTTGTCTTAAAGTATTTATTTTTGAATACAGCTCTCCTTTTTGTGTAACAATATATTTAGGAGGAAGTTCATTCAAGGCCATCGCAGCAATATCCATCGTACACTTGGGACATGTGCAAACATTTAAATCGTTTAATATTTCCGGCAAAAGTATATTTACAACCTCCTCCATGTAATTCTTTATCTGTATATTTTCGTATGACATTAAAGATTCCTCCTTAACGGTAAATTTTATATTCATAAATCATATATTCTTTAAAACTCATCAAATTCCTGCATTGTGCGCAAAATATTCATTGAATTGGTCAACAATCTTCTTAGTTGTTGAATCCGGAACATTTACCTTATTCCATATCTCAAACGCAGATACGCCTTGGTAGACCAACATACCCAGACCATTAAGAGTCTTACATGAATTTTCTTCAGCCATTCTTAGTAATTTTGTCTTTGTAGGATTATATATCAGATCATAGACAAAAGGCCTATTTCTAAAAGCCTCCTGAGTATCAACAGGATTCTTATGTAATTCAGGCCACATCCCTATAGGTGTTGTATTAACTATAATGTCACAATCACAGGTGTATTTTTTGACATTGCCAGTAATCATCTCATCATAGATTGAAACATCTTTAACCTTACTATTAATTAGTTCAGATAGAGCCTTAGCCTTGTCTAAGGTCCTATTTAACAGGACTATCTGCTTTGCTCCTTCATGTGCAAGCTTTACAGCAACAGCTCTAGCTGCTCCACCTGCACCTAATATGACAGCTTTCACACCTTTAATACTAAACCCCGAGTCCCTAAGTGACCTGACGAATCCCTGTCCGTCAGTATTATAGCCGTGCAGCTTACCTTCTTTTATATGTACGGTGTTGACTGCTCCAATTAACAGTGCTTCCTCTGAAACAGCATCAAGCTGTTTAATTATTTCTACTTTATGTGGAATGGTAACATTAAACCCTTTTATTTCCAGACATCTGAATGCCTCGATAACTTTCGGCAAATCCTGAGAAGTAACACGAAAAGGTAAGTATACCATATTCAGTTTAAATTGACTGTAAAGAGTGTTATGCAACTGAGGCGAAATACTATGCTCAACCGGATTCCCAATTAGACCTAATAACTGGGTTTTGCCTGTAATTATATCAATCATAACTTTTGCCGCCTTAATGTTTTTTAAGTTTTCTTTCTCCGCTACTTACCTTCCACATTAATCTTCTTTCTTTCTGTTCAAAGTCTCTTACTCTGAATTTGGCCAATACGTACTTTTCAAATGGCCTCTTTATCTTTACAAACCAATGATCCCTATCGGCTATAGGTCTAACATATATGGTAAACATGTTTAATCTATTTCCTCCATAAATATCAGTAAAAATTTGATCTCCAACTACGGCCGTCTCACTGGCTTTGATTCCCATTAACGTTATAGCTGAAATAAAAGCCTTTCTTCTGGGCTTAAATGCGCTATAAATAGCATGAACCTCTAACTTCCTACTAAGTTTCTCTGCTCTGATTCTACGGTTATTCGAAACAAGGCATATCTTTATACCATTACTCTTTAACATTTCAAGCCAAGCTGCAACATTTTCGGTAGGATCCAATTTCCACTCACTTATTGTGTTATCAATGTCTATTATTACACCTTTAATACCCTGATCCATTAAATCCTTCAACCCGATACTTTCAACTTTATCTACTTCTTTATCCGGAAATAGCCGTTCAATCACCGTTCCGCCTCCATTTTTTCCTTAAGATCTTATCCGCAAATAATTGTACTACTCATTGACTGCTGATTCCTCAAAATACGCAGCACCTTTATTCACGGATAAGCTCTAAGATAATATTAACAATATGGTATTAGATTGTCAAATAAACTACGATACTCAATAATATTTTATATCTTTTTATGTTTAAACGTTTATGGTAAAATTATATTAAAGAACTTTAATCATCAACTAGAATCAACTTTAAGGAGTCTGAATATGGATCTAAATAAATGTGCAAAGTGCGGCAAATTATTCGCCTCCACTGAAGATTTATGCAAGAATTGTCTTTCTAAAGACCTTCAGGATCTTGCAACCGTTAGAAATTTTATATTGGACAATCCTGAAATAACTGAGCTTGATAAAATAATTCACAAAACCAATGTATCTCAAAAAGATATACTTAGGTATATTAGCAAAGGACGCTTGGATGATATTAAACATCTGGGAAAATATTTTAAATGCATATATTGTAATCAACCTATTATAAAAGGGAAATATTGTGATGACTGTATGGATAAGTTTGCAAAAATAAAAAATCAACTCCTGGATGGTGAAAAAATATAGGAGTTGATGGCACATCTGTACTTTCTCTTAAATTATAATTATCTTTTACCCTTATCTCTTCTTTTCAGGGTACTTTTCTTGGCAACAGAAAACCCAAAAAAACCCAGGGGCATCTTGAGGCCCCAATATTGTCCGTGAGAATACACAACAAGCTTCGATTTTTCGAACTCAAGCTTACCTTTATTATCTATTAATGTCTCATCCACATTAACAGCTATCACTTCTCCTATAAATAAATCATGGGAACCAAGGCTCAGTGTATTTACAACCTTGCACTCAAGGTTCACAGGGCTCTCGTGAATAACAGGCACTGACACTTTAGCAGCTTTTCCTGCAGTTAAACCTAACTCAGAAAACTTATCAGTATCTCTGCCGGATTTGACCCCGCAGTAATCTGCTGCCCTGACTAACTTCTCGTCAACCAGATTTACTACAAATTCTCCGGTGCTTTTTATCATCTCATAGGAAAACCTTTCTTTCCTTACTGAAATTGATAGCATTGGAGGATCTGAATTCACTGTACCTACCCATGCTAGTGTAATTATATTATCTCTTCCCTTTCCATCGGTACAAGAAACCATCACGACAGGTACAGGATTTAACAAGGTTGCTGGATTCCATACTAGCTTAGCCATTGTTTCACTTCCTAACAACAATAAAAACTTTCTAATATATATTATGTATCTGAAGTATATTTTGTAAACCTAATGTAATCACTTTCTAAATTTCTACTATACTCTCAAACCCTTTGAGCTTTCTGATGTCCTGAAACACTTGCTCGCTTTTTGCTTTGTTAATATATTCTTTGGAAAACCCAACAGCTTTTTTAAGATTATCTATGCACCTGCCATATTCCCGCGACAGTGCATATATCCTTGCCAACTGGTAATATGCTTTGTGGTATTCCACATCATATTCGGTAACCTTTCTTAAACATTCCTCTGCATTTTTTAAATTGCCCTGGCTGCACTTAATTATAGCAAGGTTATAATACGCATCGCTGAAATCAGGCTTCATCTTTATTATCTTGTTATAAAGCTCTTCAGCGTGTTCTTCCTTTCCCTGGCATTCCAGTGTTACAGCAAGGCTAAAATATAATTCAGGATTGAATGGATGATATTGAAGTGCTTTTATGTAAGCATCTATAGCCTCTTGGTACTTTCCCAGGGTACACAAAATAACTGCAATATTATTAGATGCCTCATAAAAATCCGGCTTTATATCAAGGCAATGCTCAAACGCCAGTATTGAATCCTCTTTCCTATCCATTTCATCTAATATAACCCCAAGATTATAGTATGACTTATAGTCATTTTCGTTCAGCTCAATTGCCTTCTTATACTCTCCTAATGCCTGAATTTCCTGACCGTTGCCGTAAAAGGCAATGCCAAGGTTATAGTAAACTGCTGACAAGTCCGGATCTATATCTAGTGCTGCCTGATATGAATCAATAGCCTCTTTATACATTTCCTTCTCTAATAAAAAATTACCTAAGCTTATATATCCATCAACAAAATCAGGCCTTAATTTTACGGCTTTTTCATAGTATTCTCCAGCCTGCTTATAATCTCCCATTTCACAAAGAAACTCAGCTGCTTTCTTTTGTACCTCAAAATCATCAGGATTAACCTCAGAGAGGTTCTTATACATCTCTAATGCCTCAGTATACCTTCCGAGTGTTTCAAAGATAGCAGCTAAAGGCTGGTAAATACTTATCCAATTGCCCTTATAATCGCCAGCCTTCTTAAACATCTCTACAGCTCTTTCATACTTTCCCTGGGAAAGTAGACAAACTGCAATATTAAATGCCAACTCATAGTCTTCAACCTTTTTGAGTATGTTCTTTATCCTGCGTGCAGCTGTTTTACGGCTATGTCGTTCTCCTTCCCCTGTGTCTGTTTGCTCAGGCTGCCCATTTATTGATAAAGCCTTATCATATCTATCTATCGCATTTTGGTAGTCTTTTAATCTAAGATACATATTCGCAATATTGAATTGCAGCACTGCATTATCCACCCAATGCTTTTCAATTGATAAATAAGTTTCCAAGACCTTTCGATAGGCTTTCTCGCTAATCAATTTCTGAGCCTGGCCAACTCCCTCCTTAACTGAGGAAGGAATTTCCTCCATTTGGGTGTTATATCCCTTTAATAAATCCTCAACGTTTTTTTCGGGAATGATGTTTACTTTGTTTGATAAACCATATGTATCCTGGCTTCCATCATTCAACAGCAGCTGCTCACCATTATCTTTATTTGCACTGAATTTAATTAAACTTAACCACTTCTCCAACTGCTCGTAGGGACTAAAACTTTTATTTTTATTAAAGTAATGATAGAAGAAAATCAGCCCAGGTATTACAATGCCCAAAATGGATGTGAGTAACTGCACCAAAAAATTAGGTTTAACATTATTAAACATCGAAGTAAAACTTAGTATAAAAGAAAAAAATTGTCCGAATAAAACTCCAAGCAGAACAATTCTTTGTGTTGCCAAATACCTATTAAAAATAAACCACATTAAGAAAATTATAAATAGATTGAAGAAAATCTTTTCGGCGCTCATTACTTACCCCCATAAAAAAAACAAAACTATAGTGTTCAAATTATTTTACCACATTAAACCATAATAAATCAATATGAAAAAATCAACTTATCCAGTCCTTCCTTCCTATCTGTGGGGACGTTTCTCAACTACTGTTGAGCTTTCATCTGGAAAAGCAAGAAGGTCAGTCAATCCAATTCAAGTTGGTTTTCCTGACCTTTTTTTCATCTCAGTTCTTCAATAGTTATTGACAATCTCTAATTTTTATTTATTTGTCAAGGTGAAATTTTCTCAAGTTATTGACACAAACTATTAAAGAGTTATTTACTGCATTAGCCTATATATGGTATTATTATAGTATTATATATATGAATTTATCATAAAAACAATGCTTGGTTAGAAGTTCTAAGGGGGAAGCAGTATCAATGAAAGGCAAAGGTAAAGAAGAAGACATTTTATTTACATCTATAGCAGCCGAAAATATTGTTCCAACTGAAGAGATTAGGGTTGAAGAATATGATTCCGGAGACCTTAAAATAGAGCAGTCAGAATCAGTACAGCAGCATGCTGAACAAATAGAAATAAAACAATCTGAAGATTATTACAAAAAACATATAGACCAAACCCGTGAACATATAAGAACAACTGTTCATGAAGAAATCTTTGAATTTGACCTGTCCGACCCGATAACAGAACCTGTATCTGTTGACGGTAATATTGAGGATGCCTATGCTGATTACTCAATTGAAAAAAAATCATCGCCGGAAGAGAATATACAGGAAATTTGTTTAGAATCATCAAACCAAGCTGCTCATTCTACTGAAAATGAAGAACATCAGGTTATAAAGCTTGACCCAGGCTCTGAAAATCCAAAAGAACATATCGGTAATTCAAATGCCGGTATTCCTGAAAAGTTTAACCATCAAACTGAAGATAGCTCAGTTATAGATGAGGAAGAAAAGAGTGCGGATGAAGGTGAAGGTGAGTTAAAAATCGAAATTGGAGAACATCTGCATAATCTTGAGAAGAAAGCTGATAAAATAGACCAGATAGTATTAAGAGAAGAGGGCCTAAATGTTAAAGTTGATATATCTAAGGAACATATAATTCTAATAAATAACAGTCAAGACTATATCAAGTACCAGCATAGTATTATGGATAATCGATGTGTATCCTTCTTTTGGCCCTGTAATGGTTCATCCTTGACTGGGTTCAGGGCATCAGTATCAACCGAAAAAGGCAAGACCTTCATACTTGACCTGGATAGGCTTGATATCAGCCTCCTTAACGTATTTATGAATGCGCAAAGACCAATCAAGGTTGTTTTTAATACAAAACCCGTAGCTGCATGGTGTACGGCAAATAATCTTAATATAAGCCATATTTTTGATATTTCTACTGCTGTAAACCTAATAACAGATGGTAAATATGAAGATAATTCATTAGACACTTTAGTCAGCCGGTATTCGAGTACGAAACCCGAAGGTAATAGCTTGGGTCTGCATGATTTCGCATTTATAGGCAAGTTTATTTTAGATCTGAGAAGAAAACTGATAGAGTGTTTTCAAACACTTGGAACAATGGATATTTTCAACCTTGAACAAAAACTTCTCTTTGCACTGGCCCAGTCTGAAGTCAATGGCATGCCCTATAATCAAACTGCTCCTAATCCTTTGGCACAAGGAATATGGGAGTTGGTTGAATCAAAGTATGGTGTTGCATCGAAAAAAGAACTTGCTGAAGCCGGCATTCTCTCACTTAGTAAATCATACTTGAGCGAGAGAAAAGATTTGCTGGAAATAAACGAATATATTTCTGCCGAGAACTCTGAAAGAATTCGCAGCCATTTTGACGAAAAATATGTATCGGGAAACAGGGTCTTAAGTACTTTGGAATCCGGCCCTACGGCGAGCATTATCACAAAAGAATATTCTTTTGACGGCGAAGGTCTTTACTCATTTATATCTTCTTCTCAGGATTGCTGTCTTGTAGAAGGAATATTTAAAGACCTTGAGATAAGGGTAATAACCAAGCTTATGAACAACTCCAAGCTGTTAAAAGCATTTAATTCAGAAAAAGGCCCTTATGCTTATTTTGCATCCCCACTCTTTGAAAAAAACCTTGAGGATGTAACTCTGGATGATATGTTTATTGCAAAAATGATACTTGAAATGGTAGTTCGCGAGTTGGGTGACAGAGAAACCCTGAATTTTGGTTGGAATATTTATCAGGCATTTATGAAAATAGATGAAATAATCGCTCTCAAAGAAAAATTCAAGAAAGTACATCCTGATTTGATGGAACTCATCCGGAAAACCCGAGAACAAGCTCAAAAGGATGAATATATTACTACTTCTACAGGCCGAATCAGCGTTGTAAAAAGTGACAGTAAAGCATTCCATGCAAAGGTTGAAATGTACATGAATGATATTTTCAAGAGGGCTCTAGCTCTGATTTTTGATGATTTAGAAGCATATAACACTGATTTCTCGCCCAAGATTAAGCTCTGTACTATTTATAACAGGATAATTACCCTTGAGTGTGATAAGAATATTGTAAATATAGCTATAGATTTACTTACAAGGAATATGACCAGAGCAGCATCGAAGATATTGAAGGGAATGCCTATTCTACTGAAAGTATGTGGGACTAAGCAGTGGGAGGTATGAGTTTTGTCCATTTCACCATTAAGAAGTCACATTAAATCATTGCTATATATAAAGTCCCATATCCATACATGTCATTATTAAAATCAAAGATTCTAATAATGACATGTAGACCCATCTGATTTAAGTATCTGTAATTTCTGGTTATTTTTTGATCTGATTATTTTGATTATTACTTATATGTTCAAATATGATATACTTTTATTAGTAAGGAATAAGAGTTACAACTAGTCTGTTATTAACACCGATGAACAGTAATGTTTATGCTAGCCCTATTTCATTATTAATTCCAAACATAGATTACCAGTTTCAGCTATATAATAAACAGGGAGGATTTTAATGAAGAAGCAATTATTTTCCATCGTTGTTCCAATGTACAATGAACAAGATGTAATACATGAATTATATATAAGACTGAAAAGCATCCTTAACAATATTGACAATGATATTGGCGTTAATCATGAAATTATCTTTGTTAATGACGGCAGCACAGATAATACTGAAAAAATTGCTAGAGAAATTTGTTTAAATGATGCTGCAGTTAAACTAATAAATTTTGCTGGAAATTTTGGTCATCAAATAGCCGTTACTGCTGGGTTAGATTACGCAAAGGGTGACGCTATAATAATTATGGATGCTGATCTTCAGGACCCTCCTGAATTGATAACTCAAATGATAGAAAAATATAATCAAGGATATCATGTTGTATATGCAGTAAGAAAGAGAAGAAAAGGAGAAACTATTTTTAAAAAAATCACAGCCAAACTATTCTATAGACTGCTAAGCTTAATGACTAATATCGAAATTCCTCTTGATACGGGTGATTTTCGACTAATAAGCAAAGAAGTTTGTTGTATCCTAAAAATAATGAAGGAAAAGAATAGATTTATCCGTGGACTTGTCAGTTGGATTGGGTTTAAGCAGACTGGGATAGATTATATTAGAAATGAAAGACTTGCAGGAAAAACTAAATACTCTATAAGTAAAATGATTAAACTATCTTTAGATGGTATCGTGTCCTTTTCAACAAAACCACTAAAATTATCAACATTTTTAGGATTTGGTATGTCGTTTTTTGCTTTCCTTTATATAGTATATGCAATAATAATCAAATTTGCATTTAACAAATCAGAACCTGGCTGGACAAGCTTAACTGTCCTAATACTTCTTATAGGAGGCGTTCAAATGATAATGCTAGGAATTGTGGGAGAATATATTTCTAGAATCTACGATGAAAGTAAAAACAGGCCATTATATATAATAAAAGATGATATTAACATTGAACATATAGAAAAAAGATGTTATTCAAGATGCTCGGAGTGAAAAACATGGAGATAATATGCAATATATGTAATGCCAAATGCAAATTTGAAATAGGCTTTGATAACATTAGGCTTTACCGTTGCTTTAATTGTGATCATTGTTTTACTGATATCACATCTATTGATGGTTTAGAATACTATGAGATAGAATACTATGAGATAGAACATAAAAATTGGTTTACGAATCCAAATATTTTTTTGTTCGACCAGATTAGCAACTTTATTTCATGTAAGAACTCCGAAGCCTCTGTAATAGATGTTGGTTGTGGCAAAGGAGATTTTTTAAGATTTCTCCATAAAAAATACCCTGCTCTATCACTAACTGGTATTGATCTTTCACCCAATACTCCTATTGAAGGAATAAAGTTCATAGAGGGTGATATCTCAAATATCAATTTTGCTAAGCAGTATGATTTTGTAATAAGTCTCGCAGTTATTGAGCACGTCAAAGACATTAAGTCTTTTATTAATAAACTATACAATTTATGCCTACCAAACGGGCATATAATAATTATGACAATAAATGACCGAAGTATTCTATATGAAGTTGCACGATTCTTAAATAGATTCGGGTACTCAACAGCTTTTAAACGGCTATACAGCAAGCATCATCTTAATCACTTCAATGTTTCATCTCTTAATAAACTAGTTGAAAATTCCGGTCTAAAAGAGGTAAGAACACTCTATCATAATATACCTCTATCAGCGGTTGATATACCTCCAACTTCAGCATTAACTGGTTACATATTGAAGTCTGGCGTCTGGGGTACTTTTCTATTAGGTAGTCTTACGAACCGAACCTTTCTGCAAACGATTATTTGTCAGAAATACTTGTAATTATATCTATTTAGGAATTTGTTATATTTCTTTGACACAAAAAGTCGCTCTATGTTAATATCTAACTATCTTGAATGCATTTCATAGTTATTCTCATACACATTTATAAATATTACTCTTTAAATTATTAGTGTAAAACTAATCTAGGTTGAGGTGATTGCTCAAATGTCCAATAATAAAAACACTAAATGGATACTATTCTTCATATTTATAACCATTATTACCGCTCTCGCAACAGTACCCAAGGTGTTCCAGAATGATACCTTTTATGATATTAAAATCGGGGAATACATAGTCAGCCACGGGTTTCTCTACAGTGATCCTTTTTCAATTCATGAAAACCTAAAGTATATTCCACCACACTGGTTATTTGATGTTTTGATATACTATATTTATAAACTATTTAATTTTCAAGGACTTTACTTGTTTTTATTATTATGGACATGCCTGCTCTTATTGCTTCTATACATAACAAGTTTAAAAGTATCTTCAAATAAGTTTATTTCGTTGTTTTTTTCAATATCTGCAGTATATTGCCTTCAAGATTTTCTGACAGTCAGAACACAAATCATAAGTTATGCAATCTTCATATTCGAGATTTACTGTATCGAATCCTTCTTAAGGGATGGGAGAAAGTTTTGGTTAGGGTTACTAGCAATACTTTCTATAATTCTAATTAACTTCCATTATGGAGCCTGGCCGTTTTTCTTTGTCATATTCCTTCCCTATCTGGCAAATTTAGTGAAAATTAAAGTTGGAAGAATTATATCAGAAAATATCCCAATGACAAAACAGCTATTTATACCAATAATCATAGGAATAATACTTGGACTAATCAACCCTGCAGGTCCGGAAGGTATTTTTTATAGCTTAAAGGCAGTTAGTAATACGATTATTATGCAAAATATTAATGAAATGCTTTCCCCTTCATTTAGATCTCCTATGGGCATCTCAATCTTCCTTGTAATGGCTTTTGTTGTATTTGTATATCTGACAACTAAGAATTCAATTAAGCTTCATCACTTTCTTATGATTCTGGGAACTACTTTTATGGCATTGCAATCAGTTCGTCACATGGCTTTATTTGTAATAACTACTACAATATTTATAACAGCTTACATATCAGAAGTAATATCATCTTATAACTTTGAATTATCTGATTTACTGCCCAAATTAAGTAAAAGTAAACTTGTTTTCCTAATAATTGCTCTTTCAATTCCTGCAATGCACTTAATTAAACCTGATGACTTTATTGATGAACAGCTTTATCCGGTTGAAGCTGTAGAATACATTAGGCAAAAGTTAGATAAAAATGATTTACGGCTTTACAATCAATACAGCTTTGGAAGCTATCTAATATTAAATGACATAAAAGTGTTCATTGACTCACGTGCAGACCTTTATACTTCCATATATAACCCTGGTACAAAAATTTTGGAAGATTATTTAAACTGTGATAGAATTAAAGTTTATCATAGAGAAATATTTGATAAGTATAACCTAAATTACGCCCTTGTTTATGCCGACGCTCCTATCAATATAGCTTTAAGCAACGATCCGGGATTTACAAAGATTTATGACGATGAATCGTTTATCCTATTTAAACGGAACTATAAATAATACCATTGTTTATCCTGGTTTATACTTGTAAAATACTTATTAATAGTTTTAAAAATGTGAGGTGTGTTAGAATTGAACAGTATACAGAAATTTTTTCGAATATCACTTTCAATCTTTTTTTGTATAAGTCTGACAGTTTTATTAGTTCTGAGTCTTCAAAATACAGCTAACGGTTCTCAGCCACAAAACAATGTTCCGGAAAGTACAGATAAAGCAACCGATTCAAGTACTCTTTTGGTTTATTTATTTTGGGGTGAAGGTTGTTCTAATTGTTCTCAGGCAAAACTTTTCTTGAATGAAATGAAGGCAAAATACAATAATATGGAAATAAAAAGTTATGAAGTCTTTTATGATAAGAAAAACTATAATCTCCTGTCCCAATTACTGGATGCTTATAACATTAAGTTTACCGGCGTACCGGTAATATTCATCGGAGAAAAATCGTTTTCAGGATTTACATCTGCATATAAAGAGAATGTAGAAGATGCAATTAAAAGCAGCATTGCAAACGGTCAGTATATAGACCCCATAAAAAAGATTGGACAAGTACAAGGAGACGGTAATGGCTCCCAAGAGTCTGAGCCTGAAAATAAGGTTCTGGACCAGTTACCACCTATGGAAAGTCAGCCGGAAGGATGTCAGCCCAACAATTTTGTATCTATACCTCTGATTGGAACAATTGATGCTGCGAAAATTCCGTTTCCCTTAATAACAGTAATTATTGCCGCAATTGACGGTTTCACACCTTGTGCTTTCTTTGTTCTGTTTTCACTTTTAGGGTTGTCGCTTCATGCCCGCTTACGGAAAAATATACTTATCGTGGGAATTGTTTTTATATTTTTCTCGAGTCTGATATACTTTCTATTCATGTCCGGATGGCTCAACATTTTCATTATAGCCGGTCAAATTACAACAATAACAGTAATAGCCGGTGTTGTTTCACTAGTTTTCTCTGCAGTCAATATTAAAGACTTCTTCATCAGACAAGACATGTCTTTAACCGAATCAGACGGTACAAATTCCCTGCTTTCGAGTAAGGTGAAGAAACTTATAAGGTCATATTCTCTCATACTAACGCTTTCAGGGACAGCAATACTGGCATTAATTTCGAATATTTTTGAGCTGCTGTGTTCAACACGCTTTCCAACTGCATTCACACAGATACTCGACTTGAACGCCTTGCCTTCATACGCTTATTACACATATCTTATATTTTATAACCTGGTTTACGTTATTCCTCCCGCCATTTTGATCCTTCTGTTCAATTCTAACCTTACTAAGAACCGGATAACCGGGAATCAAGTAAGGATATTAAAGCTTATCTCCGGAACAATGATGCTTGGATTAGGTTTAGTCCTAATAATTGCGCCTAGTCTGCTGAGAAATATCATTTTTTCAGTTGAACTGCTGATAGGTTCTGTATTCTTCGGATTATTAGTCTCAATAATACTTTTAGCTAAAGGTAAATAATGTACAAATTTATTGAAAATGTTAGAAAAATCTGATAAAATTATTTTATAAGCATTTATTTTTATTTAGTTTTTTGTGGTTTCATTTTTTTGTTACCCAACGTGCAACTAACCCGTATTATTATTTTAAAGGGATGAAAAATTTTTCAGTATTCCAGCATTAAGGAGGGAAGTTAAAGGTGTAGTATCGGAAGAATTATTAAATTTAAAAAGGAGTGTCTAAAATTGGGTAAGCTGATAAGTTTATGCATAATTTTTGCATGTGTTTTCGCTTTTTTGGGACTTTTCAACGCTAAGCACATTGGCACCTCGGATATGTTCGCAGCAGCGGGACTTGCAATCATAATCGGCATGGCAGCCTTTGCGCTCTATGCCGTAATCACCTTCTTCTTCACACCGAGCCCCCGTTTCAAAAAGTGGGGATTCGAGATTGGTGCAGGAATTGCACTAATCTTCATAGCAATCTCCATGTTCAACTGGTCAAACCTGGCAAGGGTGGAAGTAAAAGTAATCGACACAGCTCTAACCGCAGTTGCCGGGGTATTCAGACTCATAAGTGCATTTATTTACGGGTAGCCTTTATAGGCAGCCCCTTTTTTTTGAAAAATCTTCTTATCCCTAAGTCAATATACTTACAAACAACTGCAAATTATGTTATAATTAGAATACAGGAGTCAGAATAAAGAATAGTTTTAAATTATAATGTTCCCAAATTTCTATAATGGAAGGCAGGGTTACTAATATATGGACTTTATCAATCTCAAAGTTATTAATATTGTGTTGTACGGAATAATAACACTGCTGGCTTTCTTAATGGTATACCTTATATTACACTTTGTTGTTAGAAAGAAGGATATAAATGAAACTATAACCAACATTAATAACAGACTGAGCGGTAATGAGGAAAACTTTGACCCAACCGGTTTGAAAAATACGAAAAAAGGCAAAAAGAAAAAAAATGTGCCCCAGGAACCGCTAGACCCCAATGTCTTTCCAGCACACGTCTTATTGGGTTTTGACAGAATTTGCAATGATATGATTATCAAGAACGATGTCTCGCTGTACTCAATGGTAATCCAGTGTAGAGGAATTAATCTCGACTTAATGTCGGATGAAGAAAAAGCTATTATCCAGAGAAGCTTTGTAGATTTTCTTAATAACGTTACATTTCCCTTCCAGTTTCATGTCCAAACCAGGGTTTTAGACTTCAACAGCAGTATTTCAAGCTATATGCAAAGGGAGAAAAACTTCGAAGATGATTTAAAATTATTGGTCGATAGGTTTAACCAACTACAGCTAAACAAAAATCAAAATCGGCAGGAAATAAGTGAAACAGCAAAAAAGATTCTAAGAAAGCAAAAACTTTATGAATACTCCAAAGACCTATACAAAAGTATTGAAAAAATAAGTAAAAACAGCTATATAATGCAGAGCAGCTACTATATTAGTATAAGCTGTTCCTCCAGTGAACTCGGAATACGAAATAAAGGAAAGGATAACGCAAGCCTTAGCTTGGCTTATGAAGAATTATTCAACAGATGTCAGATGATTATAACCGCTCTTCAAAACTGTGGTGTTGAAGCGGTCATTATGAATTCTCATCAATTAGTTCATTTGATTTATTCAACATTAATGCAGGAAGAAGAGAATTCTTATAAGCTCAGAGAGATGCTGGAATCAGGACTTATAAGATTATATACGGCATCCCGGTAAAAGGTCTGCCATCTGAGAAAATTATCAGCAATATCACTGCAAGTTTATCAAATATTCTAATCCAGGGGGAGAGTGAACACTTATGCCGACCGCTCAAAAAGATCAAAATAGATTTTCACATCAGGATGCTGCCCAATCAGAGAAAGCTGATTTAAAAATAAGCACACATACGGCGTCTGTTTCCAGCCGTTTTAATATGAAAGAACTCATATGTCCTTTCAAGGTAGATTTGAGCAGCCTTAACCACCTGAAGTTTCTTTCGCAGATTCCTCAATTTATTCGGTCCTTTTTTGTAAGCACCTTGCCCAGATTCCTCAATTTTTCCGAATCACTCAGGCCATTATATAATTTTCCAAATACCAATACTTCTGTATACGTTTACCCAATGAATGAAGGTATCGCTCAAAGTAATCTCAATACAATAATAAATCAGCTTGAAGCTGAAAGACTTAATGCTATCAAGCTTGGAGATGAAGCCAAGGAAAAGGTTTTAAGCCAGAAAAAGCTGGAAGCCGAGGCTTTGAGGGATGAAATATCAACCAGGTTCAACAAGCTCTTTGAGGTGTCAATAATATCAACCGTTTTTGCCAAGTCGCTTGGCGAACTCGATATATTATCTGAAATGCTGGCAGTAGAAATGTCCAAAACAACAACAAACATAAAATCTACCTGGTCACTGCAGGAAGATGCCCTTAGGTCGAATATTCCATATTGCAATAATAAAATTTCAGTTAATCATACTTTCGATACATTTGGTTTGGCTACCGTATTCCCCTTCATTTCTAATGATATCAGTCACCCTAACGGTATACCCATTGGTATAAACAAAAAAAACAATTTACCCATACTGTTGGATAACTTTAACCCATCTTTCTCCAATTACAATTTAATACTCTTTGGTAAAATTGCTTCCGGAAAACGTGTAGCTATACAGCTTCTAACCTCAAGGTCATTTGTGTTAGCCGGAATTCAAAACATTGCTCTTGATGCAGACGGAAGATATAATAAGGTAGCTAAATCCTTGGGCGGAGAAGCTATAGCTATCGGCCCCGCATCAAAGGTCATTATAAACCCATTTGAACTTGAACCGGAAATGGTTAAGGACGATATAACCGGAAAAGAAAGAACAATATTAAACCTTCAGAATAAAATTGCGGATGTAACCACAGTACTTATGACTATGGCACGCGGATTTATTAAAAGTCAGTATGTAAATAATACAACCAGAAAAATAATAGAAGAAGTTGTAGCTGAAGAGTATCAGAAAGCCGGTATCACGAATAACCCGGACAGTTTATACAGTTCTTCCGGTGCAAATCTAATCGGAAACAAAATAATCCGCTGTAAAAAAACCATTCCCACAATAGGTTCATGGTATAAGAGCTTATGTAAAAAAGCAGAAGCCAATACAAATTCAGACCTGAAATATCATTACGAATACCTTGTTAAATACATGAAAGATTATGTAGGCGAATTAGGTGGAAGTATTTCATATTTCGATGGTCAGACAACATTAGAAATAGATGAGGAAACCACGTATATAAACTTTGATTTGTCCAAGCTGAACATCAGGTTTTCAAAGCCTCTGGCTTGCCATATACTTCTTTCATGGATATGGGAGAAATTTATTAAAGCAAACAGCGAAGACAGAAGCAAGGCTGAAAATAAGCGGGTATTAATTGATGAGACCTATATCCTGCTTGACTTCCCTGAGGCTGTCGATCTATTGGATACCATTTCACAACGCTGCATAAAAAGAAATGTATCGCTATCAATAATTTCCCAAAAGTTTGATGCTTTCTACAAAAATTCCAGACTAAACAAGCTGTTAACAACAGCAAGCGTAAAACTTTTCATGCTGCAAACTGAATCTGAAATCGATTATTTAAAGGAAACTTTCAAGCTTACTAATGGAGAGAGAGATTTTCTTGCTTCCTGTTCAAAAGGTGAGGGAATACTTCAGATCGGAACTAATTCGGCACAGATATACATTGCACCTACTACACATGAGCTTGAATTGATTGAAGCTAATCCGAGTAACTTTATGATAATGGGTGGAGAACCAAATCAATAGATAAAGAGCATGTGATTATATTATGGTTTTAGCAGGCTATGACAAATCCTATCTTCACCCTACATCAGCCTGGTGAGCTTTTCAAAAAACTTGAAAGAACCTTACGGCTAATTTGCTAAAAACCCTACGATTGTATTTAAGTAAATTACCTTTTGCATTGTTACCTTCCAAACCTCCCTAACGGGCAAAAAGAATTTGTCTCTTAATTTACCATCGGAAAGTTATAATCTTATCTTACTTGTTCAACGAACACTCCGAACCAAATAGTATAGAAGCAATTTATTTGCTCCAACGGTCCTCTAATGTTAAGGAAATAAAAGATGTTTATTTCCTGGAAAAGGGCATTACATAATGTTTGCCTTTAATGTGTTTTGAAAAAACTAGCTTTATTTTAATTATATAACCATAAGATACATATGTCAATTATTTCTGATTTGTTTGAAATTTGACTGTATAAGTACAATATGGTATAATTTTAATAATCAGCATTTATTAAAGGAGGTCTTTCATTTGGGTATTTTCAAGTCATTTATCAGAGCAATATCATCAGATGGACAAGAGCAAAACTCATCAGACCCACGGGAAAAAAGGGCCAGTTATCAAGAGGCAAGACAAAACTACCAGCAGCAAAATAAGGAATGCCAACCCGATATGTGCGATATAAGTCATTGTCATTACTATGTGCCCTATTTGACTCAAAGGGTTTGCTCTCAATGCAATTACTGCAGTGACGATGGCAGGCAGTACACATGTCAAAAAGATTACCGCTCTTTTCCTAAAGACCCAAGTGCCAGATGCAGACTTTCCGGTTGCAGTAGACAGAATTACGAGCCTATATATTCTAAATCGCCTTTAGATAACATGTGTCCACTGCCTCCTAAGTATTAGTAATTACCAAAAGAACCTCCTTTAAGACTTTGGAGGTTCTTTTTTAGGTTGTAAATACTCTATCATTTCATTGTGCAGCCTTATACTTTGAGTTTCAAGCCCCTATTTTATTTCTACCTCAGCTTTTCTTACCTCCTGCCCTGCTATAATATTATCGAAGCAAAGCCTGCTAATTTTATGACCATTTGGAATGTAAAACGGCAAGTTAAATGTGGCAGATGAATTAGGTGGCACAGTATAGTTCAATTTTAAGTTTTCTTCTCCCAGGGAGTAATAAAACTTTTCGCCATTCTCATCTATCATGTACAGCTTATCTGTAACTGGTGCTTCACCGGGATCAAAAAATGAATTCTCATTTAAAATAGATATCGGTTGATCCTCTCCATTGTACATTTCAACCAAGATATCTACATTTTCACTTGTTCTAAACGTTTTTGTTACGTTTAACCTGACCTTTCCTAGATTAACTGCGGCGTTTACTTCCTTGGTGCCTACAAAACCATACATTGCAATGTTAAAATTTTTGTCGTCATTCATGAAGTACATTGTGAAGTAGTCCTCCCATTCGGATTTCTCACTCTGGGTAGGTGTAAGCTTAAGCTTTACCCTGTAAACATAGGTGTTGCCATCTAATTTATTCTCCCCATACATGTTGAGGCTTTCTTTACTTAAACCCTTTAAATTATTAGTACAATATTCAGTGAATTTCCCAAGCTCGGGAAAATACTTGCTCCGAAACTCCGGGTAAAGCAAATTATAGGCTTCTGCATACTTCTTGTCTACTATAAGAGCCAGAAAATAGTTTGTATTATCAAAAATGTAACTCGGAATCAGGTCTTCCCTAGTATCTTCTCCATCTTCGTGGCCCTGTTCTCCGGCCGGCTCAACCACCTTGTCATTATCACGGTTGGTTACACTCACACGTGCGTTTTTAGACATAAAATGCTTATATGTTCTCATCCCTACTTCCAGCAGCACCAGAAAAATAATTAAACCGGCAAATCCAATCAGTATAAAACGTAAAATCCTGTTCATCTACTCATCCCTCAATTCTGACATGTTACATTGTGTCCATCAAAAGTTCCGAACTTTTTCAGATACGCAGCCGGGTCTACTTTGGTTCCCCCTTTGGTTACTCCAAAATGCAGATGCGGCCCGGTAGACCTTCCAGTACTTCCAACCCCTCCTATTTTTTGCCCTGCTTCAACTGTCTGACCTTCAGATACAATTACGCTATTATCAGCCATATGGCAGTAAGAAGTCTTAAGTCCTAATGCTTCGTGTTCTATTATAACATAATTCCCATTAACATTATCCTTGCTCTTTCTAATTACCTTCCCAGGAGCAAAAGCCAGTACAGGAGTCCCCTCGGATGCAGCCAGATCAACACCCTCGTGTTTTATACAACTATGTTCTGTAGGATGTTCTCTCAAACCGAACCACCGGTCGTGACCTATCATCTCATCAGATATAGCCTGAGGATCCGATACCTGAATTGGGAATGCAGAACCGTCAATAATTATTGGCTGAGCTGAATTCTGATTGGTACCAACACAACCGGGACCTACGCAATTGCCTCCACCCTCGGCTCCATAGCAATAGTCGCTCGTGTCAAGCCCGCTTGGATAAACGGCAAAGTTGATGTTCGAATTAGCCGCAACCTCAATGGCTGCCTGGGCATCCGCCCTGACATTCCCTCCCCCATGTGTGGTGCTGCCTACAAAATGTATGCAGAAATGTCCTTCTTCACCTTCTGTGTCCTCTGGATAACAATTGGGTTCGTGAACTACAAAACCAGTTTTATGCCCTAGTATGCTGCTCCCATGGGGTGTTGAGTGTCTGGCACACGCCAGTTTTCTTCCATCTACCACTAGTATGGTCGGCCGGTAAGTAAAACAATTCCCATTATGTTTATGTTCCGTGTCTCCAATAATCTTGCACAAAATATTATGGTCTTCCTCAGTAGCAGGTACTACATCTGCATGGTTGGCCCCCCCATATCTGAGAATATTAAACGCCATATTTGTTTCTACGTCTATTACCGTCATGGTTGTATCACCGCTTGACGGAAGTATCTCTTTTGCTTCATTCCAGTGAAGTTTTTCAATTGCACCACCCGTTTCTATGGTGTCGGACGCACTTCCCGTTTCCGCCGGATACAGGGTTTTATACTGAACATAAGCTCCCAGAACCTCCCTAGAGTATTTCCTGTGAACTTCCGGATTTGAAGGAATATCAGGCCTTAATGGAATTTTGGGGTATATTTCCTCCCATGTCGAACCTAATGCATCTGTAGCGCCAGGACCCAAATTATATTTGACGATGGCAACTCTCACGTCGCCATTTGATTCATTAATCAACTTCAAGATATACTGTATGCCGGCGGTTAGGTTCTGTTTAATATCGGTTTTATTGCCCGGTTCTACCCCATACATCCGGGCTACATCATCGCTTATCTGCATCAACCCTTCACTCGAATTACCCGGAGGGTGAGGATTAAATCCCGATTCCTGGTTGACAATAGCCCTTATGAGGTTCACATCAGCGCTGTATTTCTGTGATAACTCTACTATTGCTTCATTTACACCCGGGAATCTCTGCCGGACTTCGTCAAGTTTCACGATATCTCTCATGATGAGGTCAACACCATTAACATTTACATTTCCGGATGTCCCGCCAAAAAGATTTTTTATCCCTTTTAAAATACGTGCATTCAAATTCAAAGACTCAGTCAGATCAAATGCAACAGCTACGTCACACCTTGCTCTGGCCATACTCTGTATGCCGGTTGTGACATAAAGCATATGTTCAACGTCGAATTTGATTTTCTTATAACTTTCCTCGTTATATATCTGTATGAAAACCTTCTTCACATCATCAACCTTTGTTCTTGTTGTCTTTACCATATCCGGATTATTTAATGTAACTGATTCGTAATATGCATGTCCGGTTGTCCTTATTCCATCTCCGGACGGTTTACTTACTTTCTCCATTGGTTCATTTATTGGTTCTGGTTGAGCAGACGGAGCATCAACAGGCATATATGTAAAGGTTCTTGTAGTGCTTTCGTGGCCTGATCCATCGTCATCATCATACCTTTCATATTCTGTTTCCTCAACTTTTTTTTCTGCAGTAGGCATTTCAAGGTACTTATTCCAGGCATCAACCACAGTGAGCTTGTACACGGGTAAAACCTCAATGGTTAGAGAATAGTGGTGGTCAGTATCGCAGTCTCCCTCGCAGTCATCATCAGGCCAGCTGCTTTCATGGATGCTGGTTACCTTAATGCTTATATGTCTCTCCATTTTAAACTCCGGCATGAACCTGGGAATTGCCTGTGCAATAAAAGCACTTTTTAATAAATCTATGGCTTCCGTCTTGTTTTCTTCCGAATAGTTATCAATCTTTGCGAAATCTTCAAACTCAGCTTCATCCAACGCTTTATCAATCATGTAAAGAACCTTCCATGAAAGCGCATATGTGTCAAGCTGCCTGAAAATCTCATCCTGATCCTTAAGTTCTACTATATCAATATCATCCGCCGTAAGATCAGAACTATGATCTCCGCCCGCCCTTGCCTGGAGCTTAATTTCCACGTACTGCTTCATATAATCTTCCAGCAATGGGTCATCTACATTCTTCAGTTTTTCATGTATCTTTTTATATTGATCCCTTACTTTTGCTACTATAGCCTTTACTTTTTCTTCATGCTCTTCTATGTCATCAGGGTCACTGCTCTCAGGTTCTGTATAACTCATAAGCACCTTTTCCAGTTCCACAAAATCCGCCTTGTGGTTTAAATCATCTTCGTTATTTCCTTTAATCGAACTCTTCAATCTGGGTGGGTCTTTGGCTTCCCCTAAACCTGCATCATTAAATAGATTAAAAAAATTTTCAAAAAAGGATTTATCCTTAAATGCCCTTAACGTAGAATCACGGTCGGCTTGCAAATATTTTTTTATCCTCACTTTCTCCTGTTCGGTTGATACTTCTTTAAACTCAATCTGCCGCTGCTTGTTTTCGAATTCCAGCTTTTCCTTTTCTTCCGGAGACAGGTTTTCATCTATGGGAAGTTGTCCGGAATCAATCCTCTCCAGAATCTCCTTAAATTTTTCCTTAGTTACCCCGCCCATGGATTTATATCCTTTAGCCGCAAAGTTTTGGTCGGTCTTGGCAATAGAATCGACAAAGTCTGCCCATGCCTCTGCAGCTTTCGATTTTTCGGCTTCTATAGCAAAAAATACAAAAATTGAAATAATAGCTGCGGCCGCAATAATTATAAGTAGGACTTTTAACGATATCGCCGATACTATGGCTGCTACTATCTTTTTTCCAGCAGTTTTGCCCATATTTGCAACAAAGCCTCTGGCTTTCCTTCCTATGGGACTATTCCACGCAGCCTTTACACCTTTTGCCGCCTTTTCTGCACCTTGTTCCCCCTGTGATCCGGGTTGTTCATCATTATAGTCGGTCATACAACCACTTCCTCACAAATACATTACTTATAAACTAATTTATAGTTTGTCTACGCTCTCGATTTTTGGATGCTTGTTTATATCATACTTCTTTTCAATCTTTTTCCGTGGATCCTTCAGCAGGTTCATCCTAATATCCGTACCGATAGTTGTGTCAGCTGCGCTGTAGTTATCCATTAACTGGTTTTTATCGCTTGCCAGCTTCCTTTCCCTATTTACCAACCTTTGGAATCGCTGTTTTGCCTCTACCTTATCTTCAGCTGAAGCAAAACTGGTTGAGCTCTCAATCGCCCTTGATATCTTCTTGACATCCTCACCGTCATTAAAGTTCATATTTTTTATCTGTAATCCACCTAAATGACTACCAATATCCTTATCGAACTCTTTTTTATCATCATCAAGCCTACCCTCAACCGCTCCGAATTTTTTATTAACAAGCTTGGTTTTAGCAAAATCACTTGACTGCACAGTATCTCCATCCAGCTTGCCGCTAAAAACACCTGCCTTCTTAACGTTAAATTTATGTTTTAATGCTTTTTGAGTGTCATCATTTAGTTTTGAAAAGTTGCCTTTTCTAGTATATGTTTTTGTTATGTCGTTACCGTCTTTATCTTTGCCGTAGTGTGCAGTTATCTCCTGCCTATCAGCATACGTATCGACATTTGCAGAATCTGCATCCCTTAGCGCATAACCAATTCGCGCCTCATTAAGCTCACTGCCGATTTCTTTAGCTCCCTCAAACATATCCTTCCCCTTGTCATAAGCAGTATCAGCCAATGTCGCCATTGCAAAGCCTGTACCGGCTGCGTCTCTTACGCCTCCACCTGTAGCCATAACACCAACAGCCGCAGATGCTCCGATACCAGTCTTAGCAACCTTTCCCGAAAAGCCTTTTGCATTCTGCTTGGTAAAGATCTTCTTTTGTGGCATCAGGGTACCGCCGCCGCCGCCACTGCCGCCACTGCCACCACTGCCACCACTGCCGCCACTTCCGCCACCGCCGCCACTGCCGCCACTGCCGCCGCCTGTCGACGAACTTTTGGCACGACTACCTAATTGGCCCATAATAGCCA
>DHFP01000041.1 GCA_002402315.1 Clostridiales bacterium UBA4821 | reverse complement strand
GTTGTTGAAGTCCTTCTTGAGCGAGAAGTCCAGGAGGTCGCGGCCCAGGGCCGTGCCCTCCTCGTTGACCAGGCCGCCGCCGGCGATGGGCAGGAACAGCACGGCGCAGGAGTCGAGGTCCGGGGCGTTCAGGGCCGCCACGTACTGGTCCAGCACCGCCCTCACCTCCTTTGGCAGCTTGGAGACGGGGATGTCGTCCCGCTTGGACTGGGCTGAAAGCGAAACACCAATAACAAGAACGGCAAGTATCGACGCAAAGGACTTTTTCATGACAATACATCCTTGTTTTATTTATCTCAATGTTTATGGAAAAAGACAGATGGTTGGAATACATCTGAATTAAGACCATACCATTGAACATCAATGTTATGTGCTGATAAATCTTTCCTTAAACAATCAATTTTTCTCATAAATGGTTCTGGTGGTTTTTCATCTAATGTCGAGAATATTACTTTATCTGGCCTTATTCTGATAGCAACTTCTTTCATAGTATTAAACTTTTCTTGATCGAACTTATTATAAGAGTTTTTCACTTCACCAATTATGAATTCACCATCACTAATACATACCACATCAATATCAGTTATAGCTTTCTCTTCATAACTTTGAAATATATCTAAACTACATGTGTAATGGAATGAATACCGAGATTGTTCTTCTAACTGCCCTAGTACTAGAATCATTGTTAATAAACCTTGGTCATAAATGCAATTTTGCACTAATGTATTTAAACGATAATATAACTGTTGGTCTGGTTTTATTATAAATGACTTGCTGCATCCTTTACACCTTAGTATTGCATCGAGTTCACCAACTTCATGCCAGTTTGAAAAACCACAGGCACTACAATGTGATTTATAACCAGGTATTAGAATTCTACTTTCTGTTAAGTCTTCTATATATTCTTTTAGCAATTGTTTGTCAGGAATAAAATCATGTCCTTCGTATTTTTCATTGAATTCCCTCAGTTCTTCCCACGCCAATCTACGAAAATGAATAAATGGTATTTCTTCTGATACAATTGCAAGGTCCTTAGAAATATCAATAAGCTTTGAAACTATATAATTATTGTCGATATCTGCAAACGGATTATTTTTTATAATCTTAACCAACTTGTTACGTATCTCCTGTTTTCTACTTTCAGTTCGTTCCATCTTCATCATTACTTTAAATATCTTTTGCCAATATCGCTCTTTAAATATATGATATGTCTTATCTAATCCTTTTGCCAAACCCACAATACCTAAAAAGTATTTACCATTACTTGACCTTTTAACGGTATAAGTATTTTCTTCGATTATTCGATGACGAGCGTCATCTCTATACCTTGGTCTATATATATATGAGGCTAGGTCTTTTAATAGTTCATGGTCGTTTAGCAAAGTTATTTCTATTGTCGGATTACGCACATCAACAGCCACAGCAGGGTATCCACTTAATGTAATTCTTGAATCGCCTCCTAACATTCTACAAGCTATAGCATTACGCGCCGGCAATTTTAACCACGATTCTTTATTCAAATAATATGTTTCTATTTCACTACGATAATTAATTATTAGTTCTGCAACATAATTTCCCACCATGTGCGATAAATCATCAACCGGTGTCTCATACAATCGTATTGTATTTTTATTTTCGTCTAATAACTTGTGTATTTCATTGTTTTGTCTTTCAAAATAATATTCGCTGACATGAGACGCTATTGACGGATGTTCATTATATGATAATGTTCTGCAAACCTTACTGTATTTATTGTTTTCTGGTAATAGCAATTTATTTATTTCATTTAGTTCTGTGTTGTCGATGCTACAGCTCTCAACCTGCACTTCATTATTATTGTACCAGTTTTGAGTAATTATTTTTGTTATTAAACTGTTTAAAGCAGGCATTACATCTTCATCATAAATAAATGCTTTCGGAATCCATATTTGATTTAAATGCTTTCGTCGATAGTTATTTTGAAATATTCCTCTATTCCATGCATATATACTATCCTTAACATCATCACCAATAATAATTGCAAACTGGCCGCGCGTAAAATCTGTTTCAATATCATTTAGGCTGTCCGGCAACGCACACATCTGGACTGGGAACATTGCGTTTTCTAAAGAACTCAATAAGCCTAGTGCTTCAATGAAATTTCCCTTGTTTTCAATACTAATGTTTATTTTATTCTGCGTGGGCAAAAAACCAGTGTCATTATATAGATGATCGCAGATGCCGAAATTCCGCGAAATGAAGTCGATTATATTCTGATCTAGACAGCTATTCAGTGTTTTAAATAAAATTAACACTGGATCCGTAAATATTGCGGTTGATATATCTCGTATCTGATTTATTGTGGGCCTAAGATGTATACCTATGGGTCCATTAACGGTTAGAGTATGCCCTAGACTCGAGTCGTCAACATAATATGGTGTTAGCTTAGTATTTATCTTTTTAATACAATCACTATTTAAAGTTACCAGTGATCTAATAATATCGGGGTCGATTTGGCTTAGAATTGTCCAATCTGCATCATTTATTATCTCATCATTTATGAGCACAATTAAATTGTATCTACCACCCCATTTGCCAACGTTATATGTGAATACTTTATTTACTTCTTCATTGTTATTTTTTCCCGAAACAATGAAAGCTACTTTCTGAGGACGCTTTCGAATAAACGCAGTTCTATTCATTCTATTCCTATAAAATATTAAGCGCCGCACCTTTGCTGATGCGGCGCTTAATTAGTATTACATCTTCCCCGCCATGTACCTC
>DHFP01000177.1 GCA_002402315.1 Clostridiales bacterium UBA4821 | reverse complement strand
CGGCGTAAGTCAGTTTATCCAGATTGATCAACTGATAATCATGCCGGCCTAACATATACCTGATAAAATTGCTACCGATAAATCCCGCCCCACCCGTTACCAGCAAACGCATTTAAAATTTCACTCCTTAATTTAAAACTAAAGCGCAACTTCTGAGTCGTCGCCTAAAAACAACCGAAAAGCCCGGCGTCTGTTTGCATCCCTGCTTACCCGTACATTGCACCCGATCAGGCTGTCCTCAATGCGCTCCACGCCAAAAAGGGAGCAGTTTTCCAGCACTACCGAGTGCTCCACGCTTACCTTTTCCAGAACGCTCCCTTTGCCGATGGCCGTGTACGGGCCGATAAAAGAATCCTTAATAACCGTTCCTTCCCCAATAACTGCCGGGCCGCGGATGACGCTGTTATTAATGCGCGCGCTTTTTTCAATGCTCACCCGGCCCACCACCTGGCTCGCTTCGTCCACTTGCCCGCCGACCTCGTATCGGGCGTACTCGTCCAGCACCACCCGGTTTGCCTCCAGGATGTCATCTTTTTTTCCAGTATCCAGCCACCAGCCTTCCAGCACCCTGGCTTCCACCCGGCAGCCGGAATTAACCATTTCTTGAATAGCATCGGTAATTTCCAATTCCTCTCGCCAGGAGGGCTTGATCCTCTCAATTGCTGCATGCACTGCCGGGCTAAAAAGGTAAATACCCACCAGGGCCAGGTCGCTGGGCGGCTCCTTGGGTTTTTCCACCAGCCGAAGCACCTGGTTGTCCGGCCCTAGCACGGCCACGCCGAACTGCCGGGGGTCTTTTACTTTTTTCAACTGAATAACTGCATCGCAACTGCCGCCTTTAAACTCACTTACCAACCCATCAACGCCACCCTGGATGAGGTTGTCCCCCAGGAACATGAGAAAGGGGGAGTCCTTCAGGAATTCCCTGGCTGTTTTCACCGCGTGCGCCAACCCCGCCGGTTCCTCCTGAAGAACATAAGTAACGTTAGCCTCCCAGCAAGAACCATCGCCAACCACCGCCTTAATATTCTCCCCAGTCTCTGGGGATACAATAATGCCAATGTCTTTTATTCCGGCTGCCCTTATCTGCTCCAGTACAAAGTAAATAATCGGCTTATTGGCTACGGGAATCAACTGCTTGGCAGTAGTATAAGTCAGCGGCCGTAACCTTGTTCCACGACCACCGGCTAAAATCAAGGCTTTCAAATACATTCACCTTCCTTGCTCTATTGCTTATCTATTTTTAGTTATCCAATCAAAACACAGACTGCTGATAGCTTCAAATTAATCAACTGATAATCATACCGGCTCAGCATGTATTTGATAAAATTGCTCCCAATAAATCCGGCCCCAACTGTAACCAGGATAGTGTATTTTATACTGTTAAGTGCCTCCATAATTTTGAGGAAACCGTTCACTTAACGGCTAAGAGTCATTCGCCCCTTGATCTAAAAAGCCAATTTCGCACTTTCTAATAACTGGTAGCAGCTTTATGATATGCACCCTGCCCCAGCAAAGGACACCAAAACTGCACCATGAATTTTAAATGGTATGTGACCTTCCCCCGATTTGATGGACACAGAGATAAGCTTCACGAAACTCTATTTAACTGGATTTTATTAAACTTTGGTATATCTCAAGCAGCTCCTCTGTATTATCATCTATAGTTTTAACCTTGCTTATATTTTTTGACAGGGCTTCTAAGATATATGGTTCCTTAGATATTCGTGTTAAGATGCTTCCCAAACTACTTATATCGCCCCTTGTAAATAGTAAACCGTTTACATTATCAATCATTATTCCCTTTAGACTCTCTATATCGCTTGCTATAACTGGAACATTCATTGCAAAGGCGGAATATATAACTAAAGGGTAATCATTCCAGAGCGAGGGAACACAAAGGGCGTCCATTTCGGATAAAACTCTCCCCATTTCTTTGATATGGAATGTGCCTAAAAATTTAATTCTGCTATCTCCTGAAGCTAGTTTGACTAAGTGCTCATAATATACCTTATCATAAGCACCGCCATAAATGAGCAATTCTAAGTTCTTACTCGCAATATGACTAAAAGCATCAACGAGAATATGTACGCCCTTCTGTTTTGCTAATCCTCCAATATAACCAATTCTTATCTTATCAGAGAGATGTAAACTCTTATTCACCTTCCAAGAGGTATCAATCCCATAGGGTGATACCAGAAATTTTTGTGTGTTGAATCCATTCCTTTCGAAGATTTCTTTACAGAACGGGGTTGGTGCAACAATGACGTTTACAGACTCTAAGGCACTCTTCATATAGTCTATCCGATCGTAATTTATAAGATTAGCTATGCAATTAAAGAAAAAACAGGGGATACTCTTAGTTACGGGATAGCTATTTAGTTTCAGAAATCTATAAATAAATGTATGAAAAGCGCACTTCAAACAGTCTCCCGTGCCATTCGGGCCTGGGCATATTTCACCATTTGGTTTTATTAACTGGATTTGGCGACATAAAAACCAGTAGTCCGTAAGCGTGATGATTGTTTGAATTTTTTTAGAAGCAAGAAACAATAAAAGATAGCCAGAAAAATTCAAACAATGCATTACATGCACGACATCTGGTTTAAAATCTTCCATTGTTTTTTCAAGATATGGAAGTAAATTAAAGGTACGATATTCAGTCTTTAGTCTTTTCGGCAAAACAGGAGGGCTAGAATATATCTCTCTTACAGGTAAATTTTCATACTCAAAGTCATAGACCCCGGTTTTTAACCTTTGAGCCTTGTCACTATATTGGTAAGTTACAATCTGGACATCATGCCCTCTTTCTGCAACAGATTTTGCCACCTCTAAAGTATATCTTTCTGTTCCACCGGTAAAATGAAGAGGAAAAAATTGATGTACAAAGTAAACAATCTTCATAATTCTAATTACCCTCCTTTTGGTTTTATACGCATTAGTAATGTTAGAGCATTGGCCAGATAATCTATAGCAAATACGCAAAGCAGAGATAATACACTATTAATACATAATAAGGAATAAATAATTTTGCATGTATTCTTAGGAAATATTTTTAAGGAGGACTCAAGGTAAATTCTTGCTTCATTATATTTACCCTTTTTAATACATGTCTTAGCTATTTGATATTTTAAACCTGCAATAATTTTTGGCCCTTTGCTCCCAAGTTTCGCTGCAAAATCAGGGTAAGATTTAAGGACCTTTTCTGAAGAATATAAGACTCCTTTCATAAGGTTTTCCCAATCGCGACTTTTTCCATCTGGATGAATTCTATATTTTGATGTAGGTTCAGGAAAGAAATAGGCTTTAAAATTTATGGCTATCCGGAGAAGTATATCCGTATCTTCATTCCAACGCATTTCCTCATCAAAATTTCCCGCCACCTCGAAGCACTCTTTTCTAAAAAGAGCAGTGGCTATATCAAGCCTTAAATCTGTAAAAAGTTTCTCAGCTAAATAGACTTCTTTATCCGGCTTAACCGCCTCGAATAAATATTCCCTTTTATCCTTCTCATTAAAATGAATTGAATTAGAATAGACAAATCCCACTTCTGGATGCTCATATAGCAACTTTGTCTGAACTTCAAGTTTGCAAGGAAGAAAAACATCATCCGAGTCTAAAAAATTTATATACATACCTTTGGCTTTTTTTAAGCCATAATTTCTTGCACTAGCACATCCACCGTTTTCCTTATATAAATACTTTATTTTGTCTGGATATTTATTTAAGTAATCACTTAATATCCCCTTAGTATTATCTATAGAACCATCATCTACCACAATTATTTCAAAGTCCTGGAATGTTTGAGAAAAAATACTTTCAATCGCATCAGGCAGATACCGAGCGCTATTATAGGTTGGAATAATTACAGAAACTTTAGGTTTAGCAGATTTTGTATCATGCATCTTCAGATGATATGAACCCATTATTTTAATACTCCTTTTAGAAAAATCCGAGAATGTAAGCGTTTTATCTTTAAATAATCTTAGAATTTGATTGAGAGTAAAAACAGCCAGCCTAAACAATCTTATCCTTTTTTCGCCATTCCTGCTAAATGGATCGGTTATAGGTATGGATAATTATGCTTACGGTGGGCATTTACCTTTCTTTCCTGATAAGGATATCTAATATTGTACTTCATTAAATTCCTTTATATTTACCAAACACTCGCATTAGTATCTTATCCATTACATCCCAACTATATTTTTCTATGCACTTTTGACGAGCTTTTTGTCCTATTATATCAGCCTCTTGAGAATTATTTAAAACGTATTGAATAGTTTCTGCCAATTGTTCAGGATTTTCCGGTTCTACAATCCAGCCACACCCATCCAAAATTTCAGGAAGATCAGATACATTAGTTGCAATTATTGGTTTAGCCATTGCCATGGCATCAAAGACTTTTGCCGGAACCTGACCAACTGATGCAAAATTCTTTCTTTGAGGTATCACCACAAGATCTGCTATAACTAAAAATTCAGGGACTATTTCAAATAGTTGAAGTTCATATCCTTTAAATCTTTCTTCGCCCAATCTTGTTCTAGCTGTATTAACTATGCTTATACAATAATTATCTTTATTATCAATTCCTACAATAATTAAGACAATATTTCTGTCCTTAATTATTTCTATAGCTTTTATTAGATCCTCAATACCTTTATGTGTTCCTGGAGTACCTAAAAACATTACAACCTTTTTATTTTCATCTATCTTATATTTCTCTCTTAGCATATTTTTATTAAATCTTTTTGGGTCAAAAATTTGCGTATCCCTGCCATGACAAACAATTGTTCCATTAAACTTTGATTTTAGATAACTATTTGATACCGTAATGCTATCTGCAAAAAAAACAAATTTTTCACTGATTAAACGATTCCAGTAGGAGCCGATATTATAAGAAAAAAGGGTAGAAATTACTAAAGACTCAAGACGTGATAGTAAAGAAGAATTTCTGTAGTTTTCTTTTGCAAATCCCAACTCCCAGTCATCTATGTCTAAAATTAACGGTCTATGATTCAATAGCCTTTTAAATAGCCCAAGCCCAAAACTGGTAAAAAGAGGTTTGCTTGCATAAATAATATCTCCATCTATCTCTTTGGCTAATTCTTTAATCTGCCAATAAGGTTTAAACCTGCCACAAATTTTAACAGATTTATATGCTATGCTGTTGTCATCTGCAACAGGCTTCCAAATACCATCACCAAAAATAGGTCCAATAATTTCTACTTCGTAGTGTCTTTGAAGTATTTTAGCTAATAAGTAAGCTCTTCCGAGGCAATTATGGGAGAGATCAGGAGTTAAAATTGAGATTTTCATGTTTTATCACCCTTAACACATTCAACCCTTAAGCATGGTTCATCTTTACTGTGATAATCCTGCGGTTCTCTCTCTAAGATATTCTGAAAACCAGCTTCCTCTAAAATTTTTTTTAATCTTTTAAAGTTATATCCAAACCAATGAGTGTCTCCAGGGAATCTTTGCAAACCAAAGATATTATCCAACCGCTTTTCATTTCCTTCTATATATTCTTTTACGGCATCATCAAAATTAGGACATTCAATAATTAACATTCCACTACCAGAAAATAAACATCTGTACCATTCACTTAAAGTTTTTGATAAATCATGTCTGGGTAAATGTTCAATAACATGATATGTCTCAATTAAATCAACCGAATTATCTGGATATGGTAACTTCTTTATATCACAAACTAAATCTGTAGCTCTTGTTTTTCTCAAATCAATATTTACATAATCCTTGAAATGTCGCTCTCCACAGCCTAAATGCAACTTCAGCGGAGTCTTATTTTTTATTCTAAGTTTATATTTCAATTTCACTATTGCAGGGTCTTTACTACGTCGAATTGCATTCAATAAATTTGAATTATACCAAACTTTTTCGAGCTTAATTGCTTTCTCGAGCAGATTAGTCTTAAAGTGGTTATCAAGTATGCCAATTGTCTTTTTGGCAAATTTTATAATCTTCATATTATTATTTCCACTTCCAATCATGGCACAACGAAAGTCTCTCTTGTTGAAAATCCTCCATCAATTTATTTATTTCTTCTTTTAGTTCTTTTTGATGGGTATTGTGTCGCAACGCACAATTTACAAGTGCCATAGCCAATATTGAGTTCATTAAAGATTGCTTCCTAATAATATCTATCTGCGTTTTTAATACCCCCCTAATCTCCTCCCTCTGATTCCATGCCTCTTTTATCTTGTCAATAAGATTCTCATAATTAAGATCATTAATATTAATAACAAAATTGTCCATCCGTGCCGCATGCATAATACCAACAGACTTATGTTCATAAGCCAAACAAACCGTTGGAACTTTTCCCTTCAATGCAAATATTACTGAATGGTAGCGATTGCCGATAAAAAGTTCCATCTGTGAAATAACGGCTTGCTGTACGTCTGAATCCCATTTTTTTGAGAGAATTCTTACATTACCTCTTCCATCTACTAATTTTATAATATCATTTATCAAAGGCATATCATCGCTGTTGCCGTATAACTGAGGGAAAAATACGATTGTAGCATCAAATTTATCAATTAAATAATCTATCATTTTAGCTATAATTTGATTGTATTTTTCTTGTTCTTTTTGAGAATTCATCATATTCTTATAGTTCCATTCGGCTCCAGCAGGAGTTATTCCAACTAAGAATTTATTATTTAATTCCTTTTGGCTATCAATAATTTTTTCAGTAATCATTATCTCTTTTGCTTGTACATTATTAACACTGGTAATAATATCCTGGAAGGCAGAATCGATAGTGAGATAAACTAAAGGACGGCTCAAATTCAAACTTTTCAGATATTCTTCAGAAATGTGATCTCTTAAACTAATAATTTCTACTTTATTTAATAAATACTTACGGATTATGTTTCTCCAACGTAACTTAAACGGCCCCATGGATGGACCATATATCATTACCGGTTTTCTTAGAATTTTAGAAAGACTGATATGTAATAAATGTTCCTGCATTTCATGTGAGGTGTATAAATCTCCAAAGTAAGGCCCACCAGGGGCTGAAATAATTATATCAGCATTATTCATCTCTTCTATTGCTTCAAATATTTTGCGTCCTTTATTAAAAGTAGGCAATCGAATGCCCAACGATCTAAAGACTGTCCATATAACAATAAATAGACCAGTTTTTTTGGAAGCGGAGAAAGTTCGAAGAATGCGTGCATTTTCCTGAAGATCAAGCCCCTCTGGGGATATAGTCAATACCGTAAACCTTACATTTGGTATTAACCTCTTAAGAGAATTTATCAAACTTCTTTGGGCTGCCTCGTCGCCTCTATTATTGGCATGAGAATTTGTAATAACAATTTCAATTACATCTCCTGCATTTTTAACGCTTTCTTTGCTTTGTTCAATTGACTCGCTTGCATGATATAGTAACATCTGCTTAAATTTGTTTCTATAAAAAGCGAGTAGTCTCAAAGGTATGTGTTCTAAAATATGTTTTAAAAACCTATTTTTCGAGATGAAAATATTTATATAGGGTATTGGTGATGCTATATAATCCAAGAAAGATGGATTTAAAAATATATCTGTATTTTCTTCCAGATTCTTTGGTATAGTTTTACCGAATATCTTTAGAAATTTTATTCGTGCTTTTAGGTTGCGCTTTTTAAAAAAAGTCATGAATAGTTGTGATTGAATTGCATCTTCTGGGGTAAGACTGAAAACTTCTATTTCATTACTTGATGCAGCTGTTTTTATTAATTCTTCTCCTTTGTGAGTTCTTGTTACTACAATTGATGTGCCAACTTTATCATATTTCATGGTTTCTGGTAAGTATGCATCAGCAAAACTTATATCTGACATTTCATTTAAGAGATCATTACACAATGTACAATAATGATGGCTGAAGAAAGATCCACCAAAAATTTCACTCCACCATGTAGCCAACATCGGAAGAATTTTTTGTTGACCATCTTTCAATAATACTTTAATACCACTGGGCCAACCATCACCCCTATACTTTAATTCAGCGATTTCGTTGGGAGTAATGCCCAATTTCTTCAGAATATATTCTACCCCATGAAAATTCATTGTACGTGAGCACACTATACCGAAATGATAAATCACTTTATTTTGCAATTCTTTATTCCTTGTTTCTGCTCTTCGAATTCCTTGTATATGACAGGGAAGTCCAACTACAGCAAATTTGCCATCTTTAGATAAAATTTTATTAAGTAATTGATTCAATGGTACTGGAACATATTTTGAGCCCATAGCTGAAAGTATTTCCTCTTCTGTTCTTGCTATAAAAGGCTCAGCTTTTAATGGATTATTTTTATTTATTCTTGTTAAAAGAGCACCATTAATTAATTGTTTTTTAAAAAGAAAAAGTAATAAAGAGGTTATCAATCCCCCTGATGTAGCACTCCACCTAATCGTTGGATTGGTCGAATACCCTTTGTAACAATTAATAAAGTTACCTATAAGCTTGTTGTCTGGGATTTTATTAAAGATAAATTGATTAAGCTCTTTGAAATTCTCATTACCGGCAGGACATACCTTCGTACATAGTAGGCATTCTTGACAGTTATTGTTAACAATCTTGGGACTATATCTACCTTCATGCGTCATTTCCATTTCCAATGCCTTGCTAGAGCAAATTCCTGCACAGGTGCCACATCCGGTACAGAGATTGCTATTTACCATATTTTTAATAGGCTGCAGTATATCTTTTTGTATCATTTTAATACCCCTGACGTTACATTTTTTAGATTATGCCAGATTTTATGCTTTAGAATACTATCAAGTAAGTAAGTAACTAAAAGGTAACAAGTAACTCCAGTCAATGCTGCCAGTATAAATTCTGCCAAAGAAAGATTATCTGGTGTAAAAAGAGCTAGGAGCAAGACCATAAAGGCGGTGCCAGCAAATGAAATAGATACTGTTTTTAAAACCACTCTTATTTTGATCCTTAAAACTCTACTTATAACTATAAAAAATGTATTTGGTGTTATAAAAATTGCAGATAAAAGCACAGCTAAGGATGTTCCCACTATTCCCCATTTAATAGAAAAAGGATAAATTAAAATAATTATTATCACTAATTTAATAACATTTAATTTGGTAAGAATATCTGGTTCCCCAACAGCTTGAAGTAATGAGCCATTTATCCCCCCTATTGCTCTTATAACTCCCCACCAAACTAACACCATCATCGCTGGCACCATTGGTATCCATTTTTCTCCTAGAAATATTTTAGTAAAATCTGGCGCTAAAACAAAAATTAAACCTGCTATAGGAAAAGATAAAAATGCCGTAAGTTGTAAAACTTTTAAATATGCTTCCTTTAATTTAGGAATGTCATCCTGTAACTTAGAATAAGCAGGGAAGGTCACTTGTGAAATCACCTGCGTTATCTCAGTTGCCGGCATATTAGAAATTCTGTAAGCCAGTTGATAAAAACCTAACGCTGTTACACCCAACAATTTTCCCACAAAAATATCATCGCCTTGAGTAATCAGAAATATCAACATACTTGATCCCAAAATCCACTTCCCAAAGCCAAAGAGTTCTTTTGCCTTTCCCAAATCTCTGCTTAAATGAGGTCTGTAGGGGTGTATTAAATAGCTCACAAAACATCTTGCTGCATTTCCAGCAAGCAAACCAAAGACAAGTGCCCAAACATTTTGTAAGATTAAAACAGCCGAAACCGCCACGATAAAATCGGCTAATGTCCCTGCAAGTTGATATATAAACTCTTTATTGAATTCCAACTCCTTTTGAAAATAAATAACGCCAATATTGGTGAATGCCTGGAGAAGCACTGAAAATCCAATAACCTGAATGATGAGTTTTGCTTCTGATGCTTTAAAGAAAACTGCAGCGTAGGGTGCAATTAAATAGAGGACCACAAATAGAATAAATCCCCGTAAAATTAAAACTGTCCAGCCAGCATCAAGATAAGATCGAATGTCTTCTTTCTTCTGAATTAAGGCTTCCTTAAAACCTGTTTGCGTGAAAGTCTCTAAAGTGGCCATGGTTAAAAGTGCAATACCCATTAAACCAAAATCATGAGGGATAAGGACCCGTGCTAAGATTATCAGCCGGACAATACCAAATAGCTGTTCTGTTATTCTTAAGGCAAACACCCAGAAGCCGCTGCGGACAGTACGTTGATACAACCCCTCACCTGGCTGAAAAAGGATTCTGGCTTTTTCTTTTGTAGTATGATAAAAGCTCATCTTACCCTTCTTCCTACCCCCACATACTTGAAGCCCAGTACGGTAAGCTTATCCTGTGCTAAGGCATTGCGTCCATCGAAGATAAGATAAGGTTCCCTCATCTGCTTCATCCATATATCATTCTAGGAGCAGCCGCCTTCATTATAAACATAAACTCATTTTTCAAGATGCTGGAGATAAGCCTTATAATTTTTTTCCATATACCCATTATTATTCTTTTCATCAATAACCTCTCTTTTCACATCAACTATTCATAATTTCTTCTACCGCCTCAACTACATCCTCCACATCCTCATCAGTCAGTTTTGCCGAAAAGGGCAAGGATACTGTTCTATCGGAAATCCACTCTGCATTTGGGAAATCGCCCCTCTTGTACCCAAATCTTTCTTGGTAAAAGGGATGCAAGTGCAGGGCAATATAGTGAACACCTACGCCAATATTTCGCTTTGTCATTTCATCTAAGAATTCATCTCTTGTTATCTTTAAATTATCTATATCAAGCAACAAGGTATATAAATGATAGGCATGTCTTGTATCAGGTTCAATCGGGGCAGGTGTAAATAATGGCAGGTTCTTAAAGGCTTCGTTGTATCTTTCCCAAATCTCCTGCCGTCTTTGCCAATATTTATCCACCCTTGGCAGTTGATGAATACCAATGGCTGCTTGAATGTCCATCATGTTATATTTATACCCGGCATAAAGAACCTGGTAGTGTTTGTAACCAGAATCGCTAAATCTTTTCCAGGCGTCTTTGCTCATCCCGTGNNTGGCGTACTCTTCGTTATCGGTGATAGCCATTCCTCCTTCACCGGTCACAATATTTTTGGTCACATAAAAACTAAAACACCCTACATTACCAAAAGTCCCTGTTTTCCTGCCGTGATATTCGGTTTCAATGGCATGGGCACAATCTTCAACCACTTTTAAATTATAATTTTGGGCAATGTTCATAATCGCATCCATATTGCAAGGACGGCCGGCAAAATGAACAGGAATTATCGCCTTTGTTTTGGAAGTAATCTTTTTCTTTATATCTTCCGGGTCAATGTTCATTGTGTCTTTATCACAATCCGCAAAAACCAGCACACCGCCAGCGTGAATCACTACACTTGCCGTAGAAGCAAAGGTCATCGTGGGAACAATGACTTCATCTCCCGGTTTTATGCCTATGGCGAACATAGAAAGATGCAACGCCGCCGTGCAGGAATTTAAGGCCATGGCGTATTTACTGCCTTTATATTCCTTGAACATCTCTTCAAATTTATGTACTTTTGGACCTGTGCCCAGCCAGCCTGACTTTAAAGAAGCTACCACCTCTTCAATTTCTGCTTCTTCGATCATTGGGCTCCCAAATACTAAAAAGTTTTTCCTCATGTTTATACCCATTCCTTTCGCTTCGCTCAAGGCACAAAACGGAATGAAATCCGTTAGCCTTGAGCGATTTTTTTGTATTCTTGAGTTACAGGGATACCAGCACACTACAAATCACGCGGAGGTGAGTGGGCCGCCCCAATTATGAGGTGACCGCATGTTTATATGTGTAGATGGCCTTTCCAAGCACAAATAAGTGTGACATCGAGCACGCAGACTTATCTTTGTATAAACAACTCGTTTATTGCTGGGCCATCAGTCCCTGCTGACTATCCCTGTATATCTTGAAAGGAGTTCCCCTATGGCTTTAAAAATTGTCTACCCGATCTGTTGTGGCATCGACGTTCACAAAACCTTCGTCGTGGCCTGTATCACTTCCACCAACAGCCAAGGTGTCACGACCTACAAACGCCATCGCTTTTCAACCTTTACCAAAGGATTGAATGAGCTGTCACAGTGGCTTTGTGAGCATGACTGCAAGGATGTGTGTATGGAATCCACCGGGAAATACTGGATCCCTGTGTTCAATATTCTGGAGCCTTCCTGCAACATCACGCTGGCTCACCCGAAGTATGTCAAGGCCATTCGCGGCAAGAAGACAGACAAGAAAGATGCTAGGTGGATTGCCGATTTGTTCAAGCATGACCTTATCGCGGGAAGCTTTATGCCTCCCTTGCCCATCCGGCAACTGCGCGACCTGATGCGCTACCGCTTTAAACTAACGAACTTTTCGTCGAGTGAGAAAAACCGGTTCCAGAACAGCTTGACGGTCTCTAACATTCAGCTTGGAAATGTTGTTTCCGATACGTTCGGCAAAAGCTCCATGAATATTATCGACAAGTTGCTGGACAATCCGACCGATACGTCTTTTGACATCGAATCGCTCATTCACGGCTCCTTGAAAGGGAAGCTCCCGGAACTGGAACTCGCGATTGACGGGCTTATTACGTCCGAACAGGCCGGTAAAATCAGAGTCATTAAACAACACTACGAAGACCTCGAATCCCGCAAAGCAGATCTGGAAGCCATTATCCTTTCTCTTGCCGAGTCCTATTCCAAAGAGATCAACTTGATCTTGACTGTTCCGTCCTTCAAAAACCCGTTTTCCGCCATTGCCGTGGTTTCGGAAATCGGTGTGAATATGGACGTGTTCCCGACAGCCAAGCATCTGTGCTCTTGGGCAGGACTTACACCCACGAACAATGAGAGCGCCGGCAAGAAAAAGTCAGTTAGGATTTCGAGAGCCGGCTGCTACATCAAGCCTCTTTTGGTACAGTGCGCCACCGCTGTAGTCAAAAGCGAAAAACATCCCGAAATCCGAAACCGCTACTTACAACTAAAGAGGCGCAGAGGCCACAAACGCGCCATTATTGCGATAGCGAGAATGCTGTTAACGGCCATCTACCACATTTTGAAGAACAAAGAACCCTATAATCCTGTTTTATATAAAACCTCCGATGTTCGTCCAGTAAACCGTGAAATTACGGTAGAACAAGCGATTTTATTGGCTCAAGCTCAGGGGTACCGAATAATGACTGTTGCAACCTGATCTCCTTCACTCACAAAAATACATAAATTACTATTTGGTCGTCTTGTGAACGGCTTATTTGACATGCTCTTTTCCCTGGTTACGTGCTTCTGCTAAGGATTTCAGACTTTTTTATCCTCCAATTTATCCTTTTACCCTTTATCGACTTAGAACAAAACTGAAGGAAGAAGGATTTTTGTTTGTGGTATGATAAAAGCTCATCTTACTCTTCTCCCTACCCCCACATACTTGAAGCCCAGGGCGGTAAGCTTGTCCTGCTCTAAGGCATTGCGTCCGTCGAAGATAAGATAGGGTTTCTTCATTTGCCTCTTGATTACCTCCCAGTCGGCCTGAAGAAATTCCGGCCATTCGGTCACCAAGACAATAGCATTAGCCCCTGCGGTTGCCGAATACACGTCCGGGCCAAAAACTGTGCCCGGAGGCAAAAAAGGTCTGGCGTTTTCCATAGCCCCAGGGTCGTAAACCCGCAGCCTGG
>DHFP01000143.1:206-17070 GCA_002402315.1 Clostridiales bacterium UBA4821 | reverse complement strand
TCCACCAGGTTGCAGCAGGGTCCCAGGCAGCGCTGGATGTGGTAATTAAGGCAGGGCCGGTCCCGCTTCGGCAGTTCCTTCTGCCGGCAGGTGCGAAAAGGGAAAATCCGCTTCAAGAGGCGCAGGGTCTCGTGCACGGCCCCCACCCGGGTAAACGGGCCGAAGTAGCGCGAGCCGTCCCGGACGTGGCGCCGGCTGATGAACAGCCGGGGAAAGTCTTCGCTCAGGGTCACCTTCAGGTAAGGGTAGCTCTTGTCGTCTTTCATGAAGACATTGTAGCGGGGCCGGTGCTCCTTAATCAGGTTCTGCTCCAGGATCAGAGCCTCCACTTCTGAATCGGTGACAATGGTTTCCAAGTCGGCGATCTTGTCGATCATATGGCGCGTTTTGGGCAGGTGCTGGGCGCCAGCCTGGAAATACGAGCGGACACGGTTTTTTAAGGACAGCGCCTTGCCGACATAGATGATTCGACCTTCCGCGTCCCGGTAGAGGTAGACCCCCGGGCTGGCCGGAAGGAGCTTCAATTTTTCTTCCAGCTGCACGGCCACATCATCCTCTTTTTGTTCTAATCGTCAGAAAAGGGCGGCATAGAAAGCGTTTGCAGGTTCCTATCCACACCCTTTATCTTCAATTCATTAAACTGCTTTATATTCATTGCCCCTGAAAGTATTTCCGCTTTTACCGGGGGTGCTATAACCACTTTTTCTTCCAGCAGGGCTATTTTGATCCGCCGCCGAACTTCGGGCTGCCCGTCCTTTCTTAAATTTTGCGTCCCAGCCAAGCTCATCGCCTCTTCAAGCAGTTCCCTGTTAACATATAAAGTGGTCCTCATTTGACAGCACCCCCTGACATATCTATTATAGCCGATTTGACATACAATGCATCCACCCAGACCGTTTTTATTATATATTTTTACGGCCCCAGTTCCCCCACCATAAATGGCGCCGCCACCCAGGGCCAGCTTAAAGCCGTTTTCACTCAGCGGTTTGTGGCTGCTGGTTTTCATCACTGCGCCATCGATCTGTAATGAACTTTGGCTAGTGCGCTAAAATATAAATATTTGTTAAATTTTGTCTTGTACATTCTCTTTTTTTGTATTAAAATAAATAAAGTTAAATATGAACTCATGTTTAAGGGCAAACCCACCGAAAGGTGGGGACGCAAAGCCTACAGACCTAAGGTGAAAGCTATGGTGGCTGGGTTGCCAAGGAGTTGTTTGTTTAAATTTTAAGGTATGCCATATGGTGTATGCTTTTTTAAACAGACGAAGGCAACCTGCCCCCTGGAGAGGCAGGTTTTTTTATGATTTTGCTATACTAATATTGATGTAATTAAAAAGCTTTCTAAATTATAACTTAACTACAATTGAATATGGTATCTTGTCAAGGGCAAACCCACCGAAAGGTGGGGACGCAAAGCCTACAGACCTAAGGTGAAAGCTATGGTGGCTGGGTTGCCAAGGAGTTGTTTGTTTAAATTTTAAGGTATGCCATATGGTGTATGCTTTTTTAAAACAGGCAAAAGGCAACCTGCTCTTGATAGGCAGGTTTTTTAATTACCTGCCCGGATAAATTCTTAAATCAGGGAGGGTTGCCTGATGTTTAAAAAGAATTTCACCCTGTTCATGTGTTTAATACTCTTAAGTGTTTCACTTTTCAGCGCCCCGGTGAAAAGTTCTATAGCAGGAACTATACACAATAGATTGGCTGCTGTGCAATCTATTGATAATGTACAGCAAGAGTCGGTCACAAAGGCGGTTTATGACGATCCAATAGTTGATATACAGCAATGGTCTGTCAAAAAGGCAGTTTACGGCGATCCGGCAGTTCCTAAACAATTATCAGATACTGTACCCCCAAGTATAAGCACTACCGACCCGGCAAGCGGAGCCAAAAATATTTCCGCAGACAAGACAGTCACGGTCAGCTTTAGTGAAGACATTACAGCAGGGAGCAGATATAAAAATATCGCGATAAAGGACGCCAGCGGTAGATCGGTAAATATGACGAAAAGCATAAACGGCAATACGCTGGTCCTCAATCCGGTCAACAACTTAAACAGTGGCGTTACTTATAAAGTAACCATACCGGCAAAAGCAGTCAAAGATCTAAGTGACAACAGCCTGAAGGCGGTCTACAGTTTCAGTTTTACGACCAATACTGTCGACAATACTTGGATGGAATTTTTAAATGGATCTGATGATTTTTGGGTTAAAGATATGGCCAATAATACTTATTCAGGTTCAGTCTCCAATAACTATTTACAAAATGGAATCCCATCGTACCGCTTTGAACTTCGCAAAACCGATCCAATTGTTAAAGATGGAAAGCGTTCAGAGATAGAAAGAGCTCAACCAGAACGTGCTGCAAGTGAAAGCACATATAACTTCAGTGTTTTATTGCCCAAAGGTGGGAGTGAAGATTACGCTCTCGACCCTGAAGGTGATGAAATTATTGCCCAATGGCACAACACACCGGATCCAGGTGAGGAATGGACATATCCGCCACTTGCCTTACATGTTCAAGGAGATGGACATTATTATCTTTGGCGCGTTTGGGATGAAGACCCATTATCTACCGATGAGAAGATGCGGTCAGAAGGTAAAATGGAAACCCATGACCTGGGGTCGTATCTTGATGATAAAGGTAAATGGGTAGATTGGAGTTTTCATGTTAAATGGGGATGGCTCTCCTCGCAGCAACCAATAATTGAGGTCTATAAGAACGGCTCTAAAGTTTTCGAGCTAAAGGACAAGCCTAATACCACGAATGATATAATTGGCAATTATATGCAATGTGGCATTTACAAATGGGAATGGGGACACCCAGAGGTAGATCAATCCATTTTAACAAGTAGAGTACTCTATTACAACAATGTAAGTATAAAATATCAGTAATTTTACCCCTTATTCTTTTTTTACTATCCTTGCCAGAATCTCAAAGCGATAAACTTGTTTTTTATTGCAAATTGCGAGAAGCAACTCTTCCAATCCCTCACTGGCATAGTCAATTTCTTTTATGCCTCGACCGTGGCAAGATAAATTATTTTGATTAGTGATTCATCTGTCGGATAGGTTGTCTTGGTCTTGGTTACTTTCCGCAACTGCCCGTAGATGTCCCGCATATGATCCTCTATATCACGGGTGGACATACCCTTGGCATACATAGCTATAATCTGCTCTTCCAGTTGGTTTGATGTGGTTTCGTATTTCCTGATAATCTTAGGCTCAGATTCGACGTTACGGTCTCTGGGAACGCTTAATTCTGTTTCACCAAACCTGAAATGATGCTGGTTCAATTGTGGTAATTTCAGAACGTTTACCTTCGGCAACAATTGAATCAGTCTTACGTAATTCCATACGATATGAGTGTGTTCCTTCTTGGGCATATTTTGCAGAAATTGTACCCGAGTATGTGTCATTAGCCATCTCACGTAACCATTCGTCTCCTAACCCGTTTTCAAAACTTTCATCTAATACCGGTTTTATAACAGGGAAAGATATGGACGAAATAACCTTATCCGGTGGATTGGATTGTACAACTACTGTTAGATAAATATCTTTATTGCTGAGCATCTATTTTCTTTACCCATTTATTATATAAACTTACAAGCATAAGACTAATTTTCGGAATATAATTCTTAATTTTGTAATTTATAAACCATAGTTCACCAATCTCTCTCAAACTAGACCGAACTGCAGGCACCGTTATCTTACGACAACCATCCCAAGATTTAAAGCTTCTTAGAAGACCACTAAACGTCATCCACAAAGTATCCTGTGGTGAATTTTGGTTTAGTGAAGTATTAGGCAGAAAACGTAATACATATTGTAATCCGATATAAGGAAAGTTTACACCACAACAACATGAGGCTTTTAAAGATCCCCAAAATCTTGGGTTGCATTCAATAAATTTAAAACAACTGTCTCTTTTATCATACCTTAAATCAAAGTGCGCTACACCTGAGAATTTTATTTCATGTATTAATTGCTGTCCTAATCTAAGAATATCCATTTCTTTAACAAACTGCAGTACCCCTGGTTCTTTCCACCTTTGAATAGTCCAGGCTATTATTTGCCCGTCTAAACTTAGAACACTCAAATCTATATCATATCCGGGGATATATTCCTGTAAAATCATTGGAAACAATTTTTTGTCATTGCATTTTAAAAATGTTAATAAGCTTTCTTTATTGTTTAAATAATATATGTCTTCACCACTTCTGCCACATAACTGTTTTGAAACTAACGGGAGAGGAAATTCCACTTCGTCGAGAGAAAATGACTCTTCTAAAAGGTAAGTATCCGGCTGCGGTAGACCTATCCTTTTTAATAACTGGGAAAATTTCCATTTATTATTTAAATTATCAAACATGTCCATAGAGGGAACCGGAAATACTGTGATTGAAATATGATCTTTATAAGAACTCAAAAATTGCACAGAAACAGATCCGGTAGGTATTACTATTAAAGGTTTGTATTTATAAGCTATAAAATTTATTAAATCAATAAGTTCCATTGGATAACTGGTATAGGTTCCATGTTTAAAAGATAAAAATTTCTGGCAGCCTTTTAATAACACAAGCGAACTAACGGATTCAGACCCTATTACCAAACTATTTACGCCGCACTTATAAAGACAATATATAACGCTTGCTGCAATGTATTCACCTTCCGCAAGAACAATTGCAATCATTTTTCATATAATCCTTTCTCTATTCGTATGCGTAAATAGTCCCCCACATTGCGAACTGGGCGTGACTCAAGTAGTCTTATTTATATACTCGACAGGCAATGGGCTATTGGAAGATCTCTTTTATTACCTCATCTTTATTATACGGTACCCAATATTCTATACCGTTAATCATTTCGCCTGTGCCTGGAATAGTATAATAAGTAACATTTCCATTAGGGATATCAGACATAAATGTTGCCAGTCCAATCATTTGTTTCCCAGTGAAATCCGTTTGGATCTCGTTTTTGTATTTAAGGACTATCTGAAAAGTCTCCAGTATCTTTTTAGAATCTCGCTGCTGCCTATAAAGTGTGCTCATAAATTTTTGCTGTCTTTTGATGCGGTCAATATCTCCGCCAGCAGAATAACGCCAATGGATATAGTCAAACGCCTGGTCGCCATTTAATACCTGAAGCCCTTTTGAAAGATTGGCTCCGTGATCCTTCATGTCAATTTCAACATCAAGTTTCACACCCCCAATCTCATTAACAATGCCTGGAATTGGTTCCATGCTCATCAGAAAATAATAATCTACAATCTTCTTATTAATGAATTCGTTGACGGCATCAATACTGGCCTGAACTCCATTACCATTAATGCTGCCAAATGCATATGCGTGATTTATTTTGTCCAATTTATTTTCTACTGGTACATAGGCATAGGTATCTCTGGGAATATTCAATACCTTGATTGTCTTGTTATCTAGATCGATTCTTGCAACGGCAATGGTATCAGAACGATAAACACCCAGCCAACTTTCCTGCTCTTCAGTCTTATCGATACCAAGAAATAGTATATTAATGACATTTTTTGTCGCTCCAATATCAGATTTATAACTATATTCTTCCTTATGATCAGTCAGTAAACTTTCCTTATAATTCATAGATTTATTAATGTAATTAACAGTAACAGCACAAAACACCAGACTTAACATTGCAAAAATAATTAATAACCTATTTTTAATATTATTTTTCATTGCTTCTACCACTACATGAATAAAATAATAATTCATACTGATTAATTATTTTATTCCAAGAATAAGTTTCGCGAATTCTCTCTTTTGCCATATCCCCAAGTTCTTTAATCCGATCTGGCGTTAAGTTTTCAATATCATGTAACAAATGAGTCAATGACCCTTCCCCTTTGTTAAAATATAATGCGGAATTACAAGCAACCTCTCTATTAAAGGCTACATCTAACAATATATTTATATTAGTGCTTGCCATTCCCTCTAATAACGATGGATTAGTGCCTCCTACTTCATGACCATGAATATAAGCAAAAGCATTTTGGCGAATGCTGGATAAAAGGCTTTGATCATAAACCGTTCCAATAAATTTGATATTTGAGCGCAAATAAAATGATGTCCTTTTTTGGAGTTGTTTATAGTAATTATTAACTATAACATTCGTAATTATAATTAAATCTTTTTCCAGATTAGATGCGATAAATTCCTTAATAATCAATTCAAAATTATTTTCAGGAACAAAACGACCAACAATTAGGTAGTAAGCATCTTTTATCTTAAATTTATTTTTCCACTCAGCAAATTTCATCTGACAATCTTTATTTCGAGATACAATATCCGCACCATAGGGTATAAAAGTAGTTGTTTTGTTATAAAATGAATATTCATTATTTATATAGGACTCTATGGCCTTTGAGTCACAAATGACCAGATCTGCGCATTTAATCATTATTTTTTCAGAAACCTTCCAATACATTTTAATTATTTTATTCCACTTACTTCTTAACCATTCATGTCCATCAGGATTTACATACACTTTAATATTATGTTTTTCCAGTTTATGCTTACATATGAAAAGAAATGGTCCTATCCTGCAGGCTAAAATATAAATAATACAATCATTAAGGTTGTTCTTTTTTATATAGCTATAACAATTTATCAAACTTAATATATCATAAATTATGGCTCCTGCGCTGCCAACTTTAGGAGTTTTTATTTTAAAGCACCGAACACCATTAAATTCAAACTCCCCTTTCTTATCTGACGAACAAGAGACATGATATTTAATGTTGATATTTTTCTTGCCTTTTGTTAGCTTATCAACAAATGTTTCAAAGCCTCCATATTTTGCAGGGATGCCTTTTGAGCCTATAATAAATACATGCACTAAATACACCACTTTCCCTGAATCAATGTTGCAAAAAGCAGATCCGACAGAGTTACGTCAATACCGAATGGTTCTACGATATATAATTTTATGGCACCTCATTGAACACTATATATTGTCTTGATAATGAACATTGACGTCAACATGACAGATCTATACCATAGATTGGAACAATGCTTATTCTCTATATTTTAACTTATGCCATCTATTTATCACCAATCTCTTAGCCTGTTTAAAATAATAAAATGCATCGATTAAAAGATACAAAGTAAGGCTGATTTTATTATTTGAGTCACTGTTTTCAGAATATAATATTTTAAGATTTTCCTTTTCACACTTTAATAGTTTGCTTAAGTCACTTGTTAAACAACCTTCTTCTCCATAATCGAGTTTATAGACGCTCGCCAGCGGTTTAGAAAACCTGACACCGCGGTGTTTTCTAAGAATCTGTAGAAATAACAAGATATCTTCGCCCTGGTTCTTCCCAGCCCTAAACCAGATATTATCATAGAAAAACACCTCACGGCGAATTAATACCGTTGGAGTCGAGAAGAATATTTTGAAGAGCATACGATAAAAGTTTGCCTCAATAATGTCTGGTTCAAGAGGGTATCGATTCCATTTGCAGCCCTTGATTATGTAGTAATTTGTTCCTACTATGGCAACATCTTGGTTTCTTTCCATGTAGTCGACCTGAATCTCTAGTTTTAATGGTTCCCAAGAATCATCGGAATCCAAAAATGCTATATACTTTCCGTTGGCATTCTTTACTCCGTTATTTCTTGCAGCTGAAGGGCCGCTGTTTTTTGCTAGAAAAATATGCTTAAAACGTACTTTCGAATTTTGCTTAATATATTCCTCTACTACGAGTTCGCTCTGATCGGTCGAACCGTCATTCACCAGGATGATTTCCAAGTCTTGATAAGTCTGATTACAAACAGAATTCAAAGCACGGGGCAAAATATTGCTCCTATTGTAGTAAGGTATAATAACACTCACCATACACACTCTGCTTCCCCCTGTCTATCCTAGACATATCCGCTTCATTCGTTCATAACGGCTATCCCAGGAATTGAGTCGCCCATATTCAGTCAACAATGAACGATCATACCCTTGAGTAAGATAATGCCTAACACCGGCAATAAATGCCTCATGATTCTCAGCAATCCAAACCGGAGCATTCAGTTTAGCCGTTTCAGTCAGATTAGTAGACACCACAGCAATGCCTGCCGAACAATACTCATAGAGTTTGATCGGGCTGATGGAATTAGTCAAAACCGTTTTGTGAAATGGAACCAGCGCAACGTCTGCATACTGTAAATAACCTGGGAGAAGATCATAACTCCGTGCACCAAGAATATGGATATTATCGTATTTTTCCAATCCGGATAAGTCTGTCTCACATTTACCGATCAGAAAAATGTCCGCATCGACCTGTTTTGCAATTTTTTCAATCAGTTCCGTATCAAACCAGTGTCTTAATGCACCGACATACACGATTTTCTTGTGATCTTGCTTCTGATATTCCTTCGGGCGCTCTATACCACGATTATTAAAATGTTCAAACTCAACACCATTACTGAGAACAAGCGGAGTTTTCCCATGTTCAAGCACATGCTGTTCAAGTGTACTTGATGAAATGATTACATAATCTGCCTTTTTTATCATCATTTCATCAATCATTGCAACATTTGGGAATCTGGCAAATTCTCTATAGTCATCAGCAATCCGATAAACTAGTTTCTTATAATTAACCACATTTACTAACCAGCAGGCTTTAGGATTAGATATCCAGAGTACATCTGCATTGATGAAATCCATTTTTTTCATACTGTCCCTAATGTTTGGTATGACGTATTTTTCAAAGCGAAAAAGTATTTTTGGATCTTTACAAAATGGATAGTTGCCATAGAGCCATAGTGAATAGGGGGCAAACCCGTATACATGCTCAACCAGCTGATGACGTTCTGGCGATGAAATATTTTTTTTAAAATAGAAATCTTTCTTATCTTTGAAATAGATCAGATGATTGAAAGCGTCGGACACCCACAACGCTTCGTAACCATCCTTAACAAAACAGTTACAATAATGATAATTAGCCAGTCTAAAAATCGGTGAGTTATAATCTGCAAAATCACACATGATTACTTTTTTCATACTTCCTCACACTTTTTCCGTTTAATTTTGATCAGATATGACATATTCACCATAATCATTATAAAAAAACAAAGTTGTCCCATTACATCGGAGTAATTTGAAATATCGTTAGATCCATTCATGTATAGTGATATTGCAAATAAAAATATTAACAGAAAATAGTTTTTGTTTTTCAAAAAAATCAAAGCCGGAATTAGCAATATGAGTATATAAATCAGAATTGTACCTATAATTCCCCAGTCATAGACAAACATCATAAAAGGGTATTCGAAACTTTTAATGAAACCTCCCATACTCAAGGTAACTTCCCGAGAATACGATACGCCCCCCCCAGTAAAAAATGACGGCTGTTTTACAATATTATTAAATACCCTGGATGATGCCTCATTTCTCCCCTCACTGAAATCACCAGAATGCATACCAATCACAAACCGCTTCATTAAATTATTTTGGAACATTGGTGTCAAGGCAATTCCTGCACTCAGTGTTGATAATAATAAAACGTAGGGAACTTTATGCCTTCTGTTATTTAAGAAAACAAACATCAAAAGGCCAATAACCAACGCTGTCCTGCTACCACATAAAACCAATCCGATCAATGTGATCAAGGTTAATATATATTCATTAAGCATCTCTTTAAAGTACCGGTCATGTAAAATATTGAGCACATAAAACATTAACAAATACCAGGCATTCGTGAGCGGATGTCCTAAAAAAGAATAGTACCTATAAATGCCATATGACCGTTCTAACAGAACCAAATGTGCGAACTCATTATCAAAGATATGGTGTGTCGCAAAATACGTTTGAATCGCAGCCCCAGATAAATAATCAAAAATACCTATGACGACCAAAATAAGACATACAACATTTACTGACTTAATAAATCTTCTCATAAAAGTTTCAAATACCGACTCAGGCAATCTAAATCCAGTCATCAGGAAAGGAATTATCATTGCCGCCATAACTTTTAGCCACTGTCCAGAGAAGGTATTCCCGGTTGCTATAATGCTAATTGAAGCAACACCTGTAAAGGCAAAAGTTACTAGAACGATCCTGATGTCCACAAATTCTTTAAGCAGAAGATAGGCGACTGTCATTGTGCCGAAAATAATAAATAGAAGATTATATGACATATTAATTTTGCTCTGACTCAGCATGGTTCGAGCTGGTTCACAGAATAAAAAAAGCGAAAATGCTGTACAAAGCAACAGAACGACAATTATTTTATCTGATTCAATTATCTTTGCATTCTGCATGTTCAACTTAAGTAGTTTACCCTCCCGCTATATCAAGTTATAAACTCCATTCATAACCTTGATATCAGCCAATTGATAACGCACAGTCACTTCCGTTCCATCCGGTTGTATAATTCTACCGTTGCCGTCATTTTTGATTCTTATTGTCAGTGTGGTATTTACAGCGCGAGGTGAATCCGTTCGGATAGTGAAGTTATTTTCGGAATGGGATTCAATTGTTGTGGCATCCCGTGCCACGACATACTGTGCCAATTCAGAACAGGTGCAGTACCAAACCCGCTTTTTTCTTAGATACTGCATAATCATCCGCAGGCTGTCCAAATCATCGAAGATATTCGGTTTCTGCCGCATGCCATCCACCCGCGAAGGAGCGATATGCTCTTGAATACACACTACCAAATGATTTTTAAGCAAGAAGTCAAGCTTCTTCAGCCTGATTTTAATTAGAAATGGTTTTAAAATTCGCTTAGCAATGCCCTTCAGATTATAAACACCCGGATTTAAAATACCGCTTAACAATGAGCCATTGAGTGTGGTTGGAATATCCACCACATTGGCGCAGCCAAAGTACTTGACGTCAAAATTGGACAGCGGGTTGAAATCCTGCCCTCCAATAGCGCAATTTTTACATTCATACAAACCCACATTACTATACCGGCACCACCACAAAAAACCGCTTTGATCAATACTGTCGTCCGAAAAGCGATTGGAAACATACCCGCAGTATTTGCCTCCTGCCGGATATACATTAAAAACTTCTTTAAAGATCTCTTTGCCTGCATTAATAACTTCCTTCGCTTGCTCCAGACTGTCAAAAGTATCCCATTCCTGAATAAAATCTCTCGCTTCTTGCCCCGGTTTACCATGGTTAGTTCCATGATAAGCCACTTCATAGCGTGGATTGTCTCCAACGGATCTAAAAAAAGCCTTCGTTTCAGGATCAGAGTTAATCTTTTCTGAAACAAACGAAATGGAGGGATTCTCTATGACGCCCGACCTTATCCCAACCGGAACAAAGAACGTAACTTTTACTTGGGGAAAATCTTTGAGCAACTTTTCTTCCAGAAAGACTAACGACGAACCCGGCCCTCTCCCGGCAAAACCCCAATCCTCTCCATGATCAATAACGCCGTTGCCATTGGTATCAATCCAGACATTGGCAAAATCATCGATCATGAATACTACCGGCGCCAGGGTATCCCGGTACCATTTGCAGATTTCAGCCTTCATGGTATCCTCCGAATACTGCTGCTTACTGGCTAAATATTCCCAGGAGACTTCGCCAGCCCGGTTATCTTGGCAAGTTGTGAAAACGCAATCTTAGCTGTCTCTCGTGGTATTAAGCCACTTACAACACTAATAAGGATGAATAGCAGACAAATTAATGACGAAAAAAACATCTCTAAAAATAAATTATTTATCCTGCTGCATATTGAAAAGTAAAATCCGTACAGTCCTAAAACAACGACGCCAAATTTGTACGGTTCGAGATAACGCAGTCCAATATCAAAGTATCTCTTGCCAACAAAATAATAAATTATGTTCATAATCAAATAACTCATTATTGTAGCCAGCGCCGCACCCATTATGCCGAATTCAGGTATTAATCCTATATTCATTAGAATATTACTTCCGGCCCCAATGCCAAGTATCAAAGAATCAAGTAACGATTTATTCTCAATATGTATACCCAGTGAGTAGAACTCACCAAGACCATATAAGAAGTAGGAAAAAACAATTAAGGGAACCACCATGAATGAATCGGCATACTCTGAGGTTGACAGCAAATCTATGGCAGGCTTGGCGAACACTGAAAATCCAAGAACGCAAAACCAGCCGATGCAGTTGTAATAAACATAGATTTCTCTAAACTTTTCCGGGGCATCATCTGCCTTGTACACCTTATATTTAAAAGATGTAAATACCGCTTTAAAAGGTGAAATAAGAATCGGCTCCATCATCATTCCAAGCTTATATCCCATTGAATATATCGCTACTTGCTGCAATCCCATCATGGCATTGATAAAATAACGGTCTATCAAAGTATATACCCAGGCTGAAGCCTGACCAGGTATCAAACCCAGACTATAATTTAACATCATTTTAAATTCTGGCCAACTAAATACAATCCTGATATTATTTCTGTCATATAACATTAATCCGGCCAAAATCACTGCATAGGCATACAATTGTGCCTCTAAAGCGCCATATAATCCGTCCTTTTCGATTATAATAAAGTAAGCTGAGAACAACAGTATAAATATTGCTCGCACCAGATTAATAGCGCTCACAAGTCCTGGCTTGAAGAGCATAATAAAGTAAGAGTTGTATATGCTAATTAAGCACAAAAGCACAGAGCTGATAACAAGAAAATTGATATAATAGCCTCCGCCGCTTTCAAAGGGAAATACCATTCTATAAATTAAATCTCCATAAGAGAGAGAAAGCAGACATATTAATAATCCCCAGGCCATCGAAAAGGTAAAAACAATGTTTTTGGTTTTGTTCTTATCTTCAAATTCATTGATAAACCTGGTCATGCCGGAATAGATACCCATCGTTATGAAGATAGCCAGCAAAGACTGTACGGAAATTAATAAGTTATACTGACCGAATTCTTCCTGACTCATGTATTTGGTAAATACAGGCACCAACAGCAGGGTAACGGCCTGAGTCAGAATAGATGTGCCGCTATAAATTAAACTGTGTTTTGCCAGTCTTTTTGTCTCCATACAATAAGCCAAATTCCACCCTTATTATTGTATTACAACTTACCAACCAATTCCAGATAAATTCTTAGAATTTCCGGAGCACAATTTTTTATTTCTAAATGCTTGATACTGTCTCTGTATTGATCATAATTCCTAATAATAGCACAGACTTTATTATATAAATCTTCGCCGTCCCTATTTTGAAACAGCAAAGCTCCTTCCGGTCTATTGCAGACATCGCTGGCAATGCTGGGAATCCCGAGGGTTAGCGCTTCCGCGACAGAAACACCATAACTGTCCGTGCATGTCGGTCTAATGAAGATATGAGTATTTTCTAAAACAGGCCAGAATTCTATATTATCCATTACAATCAAAAATGAGTTTTCAATTTTTAGTTCTTTGATTCTTGCCCTAATATTTTCAAAATAGCCCTTATTCGTTAAGCGCGTAAGGCAATAAACGAATCCTACATCCATTTGAAAACTTAAGCGTCCGCACAACTCAACAAGCATATCCAGCCCATAGGTATCCTGACCTTTATAAAAATCCATGTTGGAAGCATTAGCAGAGATGATAAACTTATGACTTCGAAGAAACTCAGCTAACTGCACCGGCAACCTTGCTTCGACCCTTTTGGGTGGAATATAGGCTGGGATGACACACAATCGTGTATCACAATGGAACCACTTAACCAACTTGTCTCTTTCGTTTTCGCCGGCGGCAATAATATGATTAGTATGATTTACTATATATGACAGAAGAAATCTTTGCCGAAAATTCATTTGAGCGAATTCATCGCGCAGGCTGTGAATACTCACGACAGTTTTAATTTTATATAATCCAGCTATAAAAACAACAAGTGCCCGTTTCTCCAAACTCCCTCCGTGAATGTGTATAATATCCGTGCGAGTACTTATTAAAATCTTAAGCAACCACTTGAGGTAAATCAGCTTCCTTTTTATCCATCCACAACTATTTTCTATCATATTGGTATTAATAATCTTGACCGTTAATCCATGATTATGTAATTCATCTTCTAATCTCTTTATATGAACAGATACTCCACCTCTTGGAGGTGGATAGGGACCCATTATGTCAACTCTCAAAAGAATACCTCCAAGTTTATCAGGGACACCCGAAAACCGAGTGGCATTCGGCACACCCATGCATCTGTTCTCATCCATCATAATAGATTTTAAAATTTGTTTGACACAGAAAATTCCAACTTAGAATTATAGAATCATCTTTTATTCCATAACCAGGCGATACCATACCGGGCTCGATTCGTATCGGCATCTCCGCCTTAATTCTTGCATAGACATTGTCATAATTAATTTCAACAGTATTATCAGTCAAATATTGCACTTGCACATCCTTGGCAAGATGTAATCTGCAAGTTCCTTCTTCTTCCGTACCTTTAAAGGTGTCCACGATATTAATCAACTTATCAGAGTGATTCAAATCAACAGAGCGTATATATTGTATCTCCGCCCCTGCAATCGTAATATGCCCCAAGAAACATATGTTGCCTGTCAATGTTTTATCAAAATAAGTGCAAATTCCAGGATTTGAACTATACATGGTAAATAAATCTTTTATTGTTTGATTTTTTATTATGTTTTGCTCCAAATTTCCTATCTGAGAAACGTTGTGGTACTTCGTCGACCTGAACAATTGCCTTAAATCCTTATCCATTGTGTAAACATAAGACCCCGGATCAATTATAAGATCTACGCCATCAATAGTGAGTTCAAAGCTCAATTGATCATTATGATCATGACCACCATTATTTTTTTGTCCGATCCCGCCGCACTTGAGCATCAAAAATACTTCATTGTTCCGGATAATATAAAAGCCTGTATCCGGATACCCCACCAATTCCGGATACGATGCCGCCGTATTTTTAAGTTTCTCGTAATGTCCGAAAAGCCATAGGCAGTCCAAATACTCATCCACAGTCGATGCCCGAAAATCATTACGATGAAAGTATTCCCCTGCGACCCCCAAAATGCTCCGGTGATCACGCATATCGTCTATTCCGTATCCGCTGAGTATGCAAAACCTTCCATCGTCAGTATCGCCAAATTGTGGTGTCAATCCATTATGCTTGGTATAATGCATGCTGAACTCACACATTTTTTCTAGACGATGTTTATAGGTCGAAGGGAAGAATAAGCCATTTTTTTCGGCAAGAATAGTGGTAATTAAAAACGTTTCCAGGGCTAAATGATGGTAGGATATAGAACCTTCGAAACTGCCACCGTCAGGATTCACCTGGTAATCCATTTCCATACACAGATCAGCCATTCCGTTTTTCATCCAACGAGTTGTTTTTCTGTTATACCGGCCAAAAAATAAACCCAGCCAAATCATAGCCGCGCAATTTACAAGATGATGGTTGTTTCTGAAGCCATCATAACGTACTTCCTGGTTTTGCTCAATGTGAACACCTGAATAGTACAATAATGTAAAGTAGCGATCCCAAAAGCTCTTTTCCACAACAGAAGATGACCGAAAAAAGAAATAGGCAATGATCAAGCTAACCACCCGCAAGGAGATATCCATACTGCAAACCCAGTTGGTACCAATTTCAGGAGGGTTTTCTTCAATCCAGCTATTGATTTCATCCATAAATTCCCGCGTATATTTTTCATCGCCGCTCAGCCAATAAGCTTGCCCTAATACAACCAAATGTTGAAGCCGCGATAGTTCCCACGGCACCTTGGTATCAATCTTGTTTTGGAGGTTAGCATTGCGTGAGTTATCCATTTTAATTAGTTGGTAGTATTTTCTGGACCATTGGTATCCTGACTTAAAATCACAATGCCAATCGATATTTCTTCCAAGATCTACCTCACCGCTCCCGAGCAGGTTGAAACGATGATTGATAATCTTTTCTGCTTGTTCTAAAACCCGCGAACTATATGAGTTGTGGGCTTTCAAACGTTGCAGTATCCCCACCCTGTTCTCAAAGCCATCAAAAATATTCATTTTAACGATAAAATGACTGAACTTCATATTCCGCCATGTTAGATACAGCAATTTGTCAAACCGCCCCAAAACAATAAGGCGAATCTTGTTTCGTAATTTTCTCGCAAGGGCTCTCCACATTCTTACATTGCTCCACTTAAACTGTGGATCCCTTAGTAGCTTTAGCAAATCCATATAATCACATTTTTCTCCCCCAGTCTCATGAATGACGCCCCCCACCCAGGAGGAAATAATGGAACCCCAGCCGTTCCAACTCGTCACCATTCAGGGAATTCCGGGTATCCAACAGATTCTTGTTCCGCATGACCGAATAAATGGCTCTAAAGTCAACCGATGCAAATTCCTTGTGGTTCACACCGATCAGAACCAGATCGCTTTCCCTGACTGCAGGTAATAGTTCCACTGTTTCGTATTCGCCATCTTTTACAAAGGGATCGACGATGCTAATGTCGTAATCCTCCCGCTGCTTCAACAACTCTATCAGATAAATAATAGGGCTTGCTCTCACATCATCAACATCCGGCTTATACGTTATGCCAAGAATCGTAATTTTTTTCTTACCGGCAATATCCCGAAGGATATAATCGATTTTCCCGGCAACATACTCAGGCATTGCGTCATTGGTTCGACGGGCCAATGAAATAATTTGCGTTTCTTCAGGGTATTTTTCGACAATAAACCATGGATCCACCGCAATGCAATGTCCGCCAACACCCGGACCTGGTTGATGGATATTGACGCGGGGATGTTTATTGCAGAGCTGAATAACTTCCCAGGCATTAATTCCTGCCTTCTCACAGATGATAGCCAGCTCATTCGCCAAAGCGATATTGACATCGCGATAGGTGTTTTCCATCATTTTACACATTTCAGCAGTT
>DHFP01000143.1:0-149 GCA_002402315.1 Clostridiales bacterium UBA4821 | reverse complement strand
GTTTTCAACCAGTTCAATCAAAATTCTCCCCGGCAAAACGCGTTCTGGTGAGTGAGCGACCATAAGTTCTTCGCCAATCACAAGACCAGATTCAGCCAACACCGGAATCATGATCTCATTCACGGTACCAGTTGGGGACGTCGATTCAA
>DHFP01000245.1 GCA_002402315.1 Clostridiales bacterium UBA4821 | reverse complement strand
ATTATCCCCGAGAAAATATTATCCCCAACATCTGAGGGAACCATTGTATATAGATGACTGCCTTACAAATGTTTGGGATAATCTTTACTTCAAACCACAGAGCCTCGCCATTTCATCTTCGTCACCTTCCCATAAGGGCTTTTCAGCTGCATCAGCGGGCATATCAACTTTGTTCATTGCCTCACGCATCTGTTCTATTGAAGGGAGTGCATAGATTTTAGTGGTTTCGATACTGGAATGGCCAAGTATCTTGGAAATCATAATGGAATCAACGCCATCCCTGTATAAATGCGTGGCTCTTTCGGCACGGAATAGATGCGGATATACATGTTCGGGAATGTCAGGGCATTCATTTCTGGCTTCATCGGCATATTTCTGGAGGATTCTTTCTACAGTGCTTGTGGAAATGGATCCGACCTTGCCCTTAATCACTGTATAAAACAGGTAATCGTCTTGCCTGCTTCTGTCAGAATGATAAATGGACATATACCGCTTCAGATGCGCCGCAGTCTTTTCGGTGATTGCTACAGAACGTTCTTTGTTTCCTTTTCCATGGATATGAATTGACAGTGTTTTGAAATCCACATCATTGATCCGTAATCCGGTAAGCTCGCTTACTCTGACGGCGGAATCATACAGAAGAACCATGATGGTTTTGTCCCGTATGCCAATCTTTGTTTCCTTAGGCTGTGCAAGTATCGCTGCCAGACCTTCGTTTGTTATCAACTTCTTTTCCCGTTTTGGAATCTTCATTCCCGGAACTTTGGAAATCTGGAGGGCTATGGACTGAAGCGAGATGTCATCATCGGATACATACTGGACATATGTTTTGATGGCTGCAAGTCTCACATTACATGTGGCGGCAGAATTACCATGCTCTTTCAGATAAGCGCAGTATTCCAAAAGCAAATCCCGTGTACAATCCTGGAAGGTAAATTTTGCTATGGAAATGTTCTTCTCATCGTAAAGATATTTTCTGAATCCGGAAAGCGAGTCCCGGTAGGAACGAACCGTTTCCGCACTGCGGCCCAACTGTCTTGGGAGATAGCTGTCCAGATACTGTAAAGTCTTGGAGAAAAAGAGCTTTTCATTGTTCGATGCTTTGCTTTTATTCTTCATTTTCGTTCACCTCTGGAATTACGATGTTTGATGTTTTGTCTCTGTTATGGATGATCTTGAAGGCTTCTGACACCTGATGGTAATAATAAAGGGACTCACGGATACTGTTATGCCCAAGATACTTACTGAGATATGGCAGCTTGTCCTCTATACTCTCTCCGTTTTCCATCCAAGCGTTGAGCCTGTCCACCACGAACGTATGGCGGAATGACTTTATCGTTGGAAGATTGCCGATCGAAGCGTAAGAGGTCATCGCCAGAGTCCTTTGAAAATAGGCTCTCACAGTCACCTCGTTGACCGGCTTACCATTCTTAGTGCCTGGAAATACAAGAGCTTCACCGGGGCATTCTGTCGTGATATATTTATGGTACTTCCTGATCATCTCGGCGATGTCAGAAGATACCCAGACCACTCTGTCCTTATAGCCTTTGGACTGCAGTATGGTGATTCTCCCGGAGTCATAATCTATGTCATCCCATGTGAGCCATAAGGGTTCAGACAGCCTGAGCCCGCAGCAGTAATACAGGCGGAAAAGAACCCTGCATTCTTCCAGAAGCCTTCTGCTTTTCCTTTTGATATCCAGTTTATTAAGGCATTCAAAGAATTCTTTACGTTCCTGTGCTGTAAACACATGAGCCACTTTTGTCTCAGTAGATTGAAGCATTTTGGGCATATAGCTCTCAACGCCTATGGAAAGAAGATACTTCGATACCTGTCTCAGGTTGCTTACGCGTATGTTGCGCGAACTGATCCCTTCAGTTTGGCGTTGCACAGCCCATGCATCGGATAAATCTTTCGTGACTGTGTCTGAGATGAATCCTTGCTCAATGCAGAAAGTATCAAGATCCTTCAGCACATCCGCATTTGAGTTGTACATATAGCCAGAGGCTCTTTTTTCCTGGATCAATCCTTCAATAGCGGGCGTGAGGGAACTGTTAAAAGTATAATTACGACGCGGCTTCATAACTTATCACCGTCCTTTCAAGAGGGAGACAGCAGGATCTCAGCATTTCCTCATCTACAGAGAGGTATCTGTTAACAGTATCCATGGTTGAATGCCCCAGGGAATCCTTAATGGTATCCGTCTTAGTTCCAGCCGCCAGAAGTCTGGAGGCAAAAGTACGCCTCAGGATATGGAACGAGCCTGTGGTATTGTTCAAGGCATGTTTAACGGCAAGTCCACAAGCTGATGCATCAGCTCTTTTGAACGGGGCCGACATTGAAAGAAAAATAAAATCGCCTTCGTCGCTCATCCTTGGGCGGCTATTCTTGATATATTTGTAAAGACTATTACCTACCGATACCGGCATCGGGAGCACAAGTGGTCTGTATGTCTTCTGCTGTGTTATGGAAATGGTCTGCACTTTCCAATCTATGTTTGAAAACCTTAAATTGACGACATCTATTCTCCTCAGTCCCATAAGCAGGCCAAGCATAAGAATCGCGGAATCCCTCAGCTGGAGCGGTGTCGCCGCATTGTCCCTGTACTCATAGATCAGTTGTATTTCTTCATCAGAAAGGACTTTGACGATTTTTCTCTGCTGATTGGATTGAGCCGGCAGGGCTCGGGAAAGATCCTGCGCTGAATAACCCTTTTCAAAACAAAACGTGAGGAACACTCTTAGATCGTATGAATAATTATTCTTGTGATTGACCGCTTTTTCAGAAATCCAGGTGCAGTATTCCTTTACATTCATAAGTGAGATTCCGGAGACGGCTGGGATTCCCTTTTCCTGCATATACAGCATGAAAGATATCGCACCGGATTTATGTACGTCCAACGTGGCCGGCGCGATGTTTTCTTTTCTGCGACATGATAAAAAATCATCCAGCAGTTTCCTGTACGTTGTTGATAATTCGGTGATTTTTCCGGAACTGCATAAGACGATTTCCAGATCCCCGTCTGTTACAGCACCTGTTCTGAGGAAAATGTCCAGAAGATAGAGACTACGCTTGAAGGAAGGCCGGCGATGAGGCTCATCCATGAATCCGGCCATTCCCTCCGACCAAATCCGGGCGTTTTTCGTGGTATACGGGAGAGAGAATTCCTGCATAAAGACGTAAAACATCTGGTAATACACAAGATTGTTGTTTCTTGTGGCATCCTCATTATGATGGTGCTCCTTGCGAAGGATATCGATAAGATCATTTGCATTCTGCCAATACACATCCGGATCGACCCCGCTTGTCTCAAAAGCGGATACATCGGTTGAAAACCTTCTTATGGCATAACCGGCAGCCTTTGCCTGAAGCGGTGATGTCAAGGCAAAAGGGATGTGTCCGGCAATGATCCCACGATTGACAAGGAACTGCAGAAAGTACCTCACAGAGTACAGGCAAATGTATGTATCCCCGATGGTTTCTGCATAGGCATGGTACTCCGAGATTAATGCGGTGGAGATATCATGTGCATGGAGAATACCGTTATCCTTTAGGAAGGTTGCGAAGCTGATACAGTGGATCAGCTGGTCTCGTGAAGAGCGATACTGCAGGCGTGAGAGCAATTCGTTCCTGTAAAGTATAAGATGATTCTTGAGATCAGTTGGGAGTGAATCATAAGTAGTCGGTACAAACTTGTAATCCTCTTTAATTGTCCCGTTTGAGACAGCATCGTTCAGTTCATAAATGAGTTTTCGATGCTGCTGATACTTTTCATCGCCCCAGGCAAGCTGGTTATCGGAAAGCCATTTCAGTGCTACTTCATGAGAATACGGTTTGGCTTTCCCGGAGAGAAAGAATCCTCGGAATGACTTCATGGCTGCTTTCTCTTCATCGGTGATGGTATGTCCCAGCTCTTTCCAGCATTGTTTCAGGCATCTGATGCCTTCTTCGTATTTTGCATCCAATATAAATCCCCCTTTCGTTGTTACGGCGATAACATAATATTATCCTCAACTTTTTGTTCTCAAATTATATATTCGGAGAAGATTCAATGAAAGTTAGGGATAATATTTTCTCGGGGATAAT
>DHFP01000210.1 GCA_002402315.1 Clostridiales bacterium UBA4821 | reverse complement strand
ATTTTTAATCACGAGTTTTCATATTATGTTTATTTATTATTTCATCATTTCTAAGCGGCGGGAAAGTTTTTTTCCTTAGACTAATGTATGTAATATAAAAGTAAAGTGTTACGACTAAGATGGTACAGAAGCTGACCAGTCTGGGATTTGTTGATTATAAGAAGTATGGTATCATTCTTCTAAATGACAAAGGGAAAGAAGCAGGACAATTCTTGCTTAATAGACATAAAATTCTTTGAAATGAACCCTGACTTTATTGAAAAATTTAATGAATTTATAAAATATTCTTTAGACTAAAAGATTCTTTTTCCGGAATATGTTCAAATAGCAACTTAAGAGAAGAGATTTCTGCGAGAGAATCTGCAGCCTGGGATACCTTTACATACTCTTCCATTCTTGAAAAACTTAAATCAATGTTGTCGATTTCCTGATGGTCTAAAAGCATTGCCCATCCATCTTTTATGCCATCCCATTTATTTTTAATTACTGATACCTGCTCTCGTGCCTCATTCCACTTACCGATTCTCACTTTCTGGTCAAGCATCTGTAAATCATTATTAATAGAACTGGAAGAGTCAGATAGATAATTAGATGTTAGTATGCTTCCTACAAATAGAACTATAATTACAGACGCAATTATTGTTAACGCTCTCATGCATATTTCTCCCTTTTCTGATAAAAAATTTCCCCAAAGGTATCAATGCTGGCAAATAATAATTCTTTGGGACCAGATAGTCCCAACTTTTCCAACTCCTCTTGGAGCCATTTTTCATCAAGGCCTATTGTATGTAAGTTTTGGGTCAAAACGTGTCCATCAATAACTAAATTTACCGGTAACCCTTCATATTGGGTATCAATCTTGAAGTCTTCCGGTATAGCCGGCCTTTTCTGGGACTTAGGAATCACACTTAGTTGTCCACTGGTCTCCAGTATAGCAAATTCTACATCTCCAATATTCGCATAATTCTTTGCTCTTAATTGCTCCATTAAGTCATTTAGGTTATATCTTTGCCTTCTTAACTCACTTTCAACAATTTTCCCACCTTCAACTAATACACTTGGTTTACCACAAACTATACCCCTTAATCTTTCACTTTTCAGGTTAATATAGGAAAATGCCAATTGAGCAATTAAGAGAGTAATAATAGGAATTATTCCATTTATTAGTGGGATGCCTGTATTCTCCATAGGTACTGCTGCCAGCTCTGCTATCATAATGGTTATTACCAGTTCGAAAGGTTGGAGTTGGCCTATTTGCCTTTTCCCCATTATTCTTATTACAACTACAACTATTATATATAGAAAAAGTGCTCTGAAGAATACAACCAGCATATATTCCCTCCTACATCAGCTAATTTATTTTTTTGTTGATCTATTTTAAAGTTACATGCAATATTATTCTCCTAAATCAAAATAGTTAAACATTTAATTGATTTATCATGCATAAAATTATTTTTTTACAAAATACTATAAATCAATGAGAAAGTATATAATTGAATCTATCAAGAGAAAGGAAGTGTTTGGATGGAAACAGGTAACGTAGATAACAGGACTACCCAGCAAAAAGGATTAGACATAACTCAAATAATAGTGAGGTTTGTAGCTGCTGCCATTGTTCTTGCAATAACAGCATTCTTCACACCTGGTTTTACCATAGCTGGAATTGGTCCGTTACTTGTAGCAGCAATAGTACTAACCATATTGGATTATCTTCTAAACGTAGTTGCCGGGATTAACTCTACACCTTTTGGAAGAGGGCTTACAGGTTTTATTGCCGCTGCAGTTATAATTTATGCAACTCAGTTCTTTGTAGTAGGATATAGTGTTACTATTCTAGGAGCAATAATTGGAGCTGTCATTTTTGGTATAGTTGATTATTTGTTACCCGGAAGAGCAATGTAGCATTAAAATGAGTCAGGGTGAGTCAACCCATCTCCTGACTCATTGCTTTACATACTTATTTTGCGTCTTATCCCAAACGTATATTTCTTCTTTATATTCTCTGCTTATTACCTTGGCATTCTTATCAGTTTTTTCTATCTTATAAAAATAGTGTAGAATGCTGTTTGTATCAACATAATAATGTCCATGTACCTCCGTGCCGCTTAACAGGTCGGTATAGTTATACTTATCAATAACTGCTTCCCATAATACCTTAACTTCTCCCCTCTCCATGTGAATGATTTTAGCTTGTAGTTGGTGGATTTCTTTATTCCCGCTTGCAACAACTACATCATGCCCATTCATTCTTTCAATTGCCCACGGTCGTGAAAAAACCAGTTTGTACTTCTTATCATTGTAGTCATATATAAAGAAGCAACCTTTATGGATATCATATCTATAGCTTACCAGTAACTCTAATTCCGAGTCTTGATCCATAGCGACATACTGGATCCAAAGATTTCTCTCATTTATTTCTCTTTTATCTAACTTTGTCTCATCAACAAGGTTATTTATTATTTGTTTCTTTGCTGGAAACTCTTGGTTGGCTTTTACTGCTTGATTAACCACAGTTGGCTGTGTCTGTTGCCTGCTAATGAAAAAATAAATTACTAGCATCAATACTAATATTAAAATGATTGGCACCCATATTTTTTTCATGGCTTATCCTCTTAAAATTGTTTTTATGCCATATCATATGAAGTTATAGGCTTGGGTTATGTCAATAATAAACCTCAACTAAATATAAACCTTGCGGTGGAACGGTTTTGCCGGCTTTTGACCTGTCTCCTTCCTTTAGAATTCTCTCGACATCTATGATAGATAGTTTTGATCTGCCAACATCAATTAATGTTCCCACAATTATTCTGACCATATTATATAAAAATCCATTTCCAGATACCTCGATCACTATGCGGTTATTATTCTGCCATAAATTTGCCTCGTAAATATTTCTAATGGTATCCTTTACCGGTCTTCCCGCAGCCATAAAGCCTTTAAAATCATGCTCTCCGCGAAACAGGTGCAGAGCTTCCTCCATTAATCCGGTATTTAACTTATATGGACAATAGTATCCCCTATTCCGTTCCAATGCCGATGGGAATGTTGAATTGTTTATTATGTATCTATACTTCTTGCCCTTAGCAGAATACCTTGAATGAAACTCTTGTGATACAATATGTGCTTCCCTGACCACTATGTCATCTGGTAAGGCTGAATTTAACGCATACGGTATCTTTTCAGTCGGAATTTTACTTGAAGTAAAGAAATTTGCTGCCTGACCAAATGCGTGAACCCCGGCATCTGTTCTTCCAGCGCCTATCAGTATGACCGGATGACACATTACTTTGGTTATAGCCTGCTCCAGCGTATCTTGTATGGATACTGCATTAATCTGGCTTTGCCATCCATGATATCCTGTCCCATCATACTCTATGACCAGCTTGATGTTTCTCTTCTCGCTGCGTTGATTATTCATTATTCTTCCTCGCTCAAAATATGACAAGGGGACGGTTCTTTTATCTATGTTTGGACATAGACAAAAGAACCGTCCCCTTGTCTGAGTTTTTAAACCAACTCAAGTATAACTTCTTCTGCGCCGTCTCCTCTTCTAGATCCAAGCTTGAGTAATCTGGTATATCCACCATTTCTATCTTTATACTTTAGAGCAATATCTTCAAGCAGCTTGCCTGGAATATCAATATTCTTGCCTTCTGTATCCTTAACCTTGTACACCCAAGACATAATCTTTCTTCTAACAGCCAACCTAGAGGGATTATCAATTGTTACTGTCTCCTTAACCTTTTCTCTTTCTACCTTATAATATTTATTACCATTTTTACTTGTAACTGCAGTAGTCACTTTTGCGCCTTTGCTATCTAATTTAGGTCTGCTTACCCATTTTTCTGTGCTTGATACATTATCACGCTCTTTTATAGCTAATGTAATTAACTTTTCAGCTATACTCTTTACCTCTTTGGCCCTTGCTTCAGTAGTCTGTATACGACCATTTTGCAACAAACCGGTAACTAGACTTCTGAGCATTGCTTTCCGCTGGTCAGTTGGGCGACCTAGTTTTCTAGTACCTGTCATCTATTAGTACACCTCCAAAATTGTAATCATTCTTCACTTGGAGCTAGTGAAAGTCCGAGAACATTTAGCTTGTTAATTACCTCTTCCAGAGACTTTCTTCCAAGATTTCTGACTTTCATCATATCCTCTTCAGTTCTTCCAATTAAGTCTTCTACAGTATTTATTCCAGCCCTCTTTAAGCAGTTATAAGATCTAACTGAAAGATCAAGTTCTTCAATTGTCATTTCAAGAACCTTCTCTTTCTTAGTCTCTTCTTTTTCTACCATTATTTCCGCATTGCGTCCGTTATCCGACAAATCTATGAACAATCTTAAATGCTCATTTAAGATTTTTGCTCCCAGGCTTAATGCTTCGTACGGAATAATACTGCCATTTGTCCAAATATCTAAAGTTAATTTATCGTAGTCAGTCACTTGACCAACACGGGTGTTTTCTACCACAAAATTAACTTTCCTTACAGGAGTATAAATGGAATCAACAGGGATTACACCTATCGGGTGATTCTGGTTCTTATTCTTGTCAGCCAATACATATCCTCTACCCTTATTCACATTAATCTCCATATATAACTTGGCATTATCTGCCAATGTAGCAATGTGTAAATCCGGATTAAGTATCTCAACATCTGCATCTAGTTTTATATCAGCTGCTGTAACTACTCCCTCACCGGTCTTCTCAATGTATAAGGTCTTTGATCCGTCTACATGAAGCTTCAGGGCAAGACCTTTAATATTTAGTATGATTTCTGTTACATCTTCAACAACACCATTTATTGTAGAGAACTCATGCAATACTCCTTCTATCTTAACTGAGGTTACTGCTGCACCTGGAAGTGAGGAAAGAAGAATCCTTCTCAGTGAATTTCCTAAAGTAGTACCATACCCTCTTTCAAGAGGCTCCACTGTAAACCTTCCATAGTCATTAGTAGGAGAAATTTCTACACACTCTATCTTGGGTTTTTCAATTTCTATCATCATTAACCTCCTATTTGGGCTGTTGGGCTTTGGCTCTCAGTATAGTTTACAGTTTACAGTACTTCAGTTTACAGTTATCAACTGCTTAATATTAGTGATTTTTAACTGTAAACTGTTAACTGTCAACTGAAAATGGCCAATAGCTGATTACTTTGAGTAAAGCTCTACTATCATGTGCTCTTGTACTGGTACATCAACATCTTCTCTAGCCGGCATAGCTAGTACCGTACCTTTTAAGTTTTCATGATCTGCACTAAGCCAAGCCGGTACGACTTTACTTCCTGTAGCATCTAAAACTTCTTTGAATACTTCGTCTTCTTTGCTGCCTTCTCTTACTTCTATTAAATCATTAGGTCTCATAACATATGAAGGAATATCAACTTTCCGGGCATTTACATTAAAGTGACCATGCCTTACCAGCTGCCTTGCTTCTGACCTTGATCTGGCAAAACCAAGTCTGTAAACAACGTTATCCAATCTCGTTTCGAGTATTTTTAATAGATTTTCACCTGTCATTCCTTTTGTCTTGGCTGCCATTTCAAAGTACTTTCTAAACTGGCTTTCCAAGACCCCATAGAATCTTTTTGCCTTTTGCTTCTCCCTCAACTGAACACCGTACTCTGATAATTTCTTCTTACTCTGTCCATGTTGACCAGGAGCGTATTGTCTTCTTGATACTGCACACTTATCTGTATAACACCTTTCTCCTTTGAGAAAGAGCTTCTCACCTTGTCTTCGGCAAAGCCTGCATGAGGCTCCCGTATATCTTGCCATCTATTTTTACACCTCCAATAATTCTATTATTACACCCTTCTTCTCTTAGGTGGTCTGCAGCCATTGTGCGGGATAGGGGTAACATCTTTAATCAGACTTACTTCTAATCCTGCTGCCTGTAGTGCACGGATTGCTGCTTCCCTTCCTGATCCAGAACCTTTAACATAAACATCTACAAACTTAAGCCCATGTTCCATCGCTGCCTTTGCAGCTGTCTCAGCTGCCATTTGTGCGGCAAATGGAGTACTTTTTCTGGATCCTCTGAAACCCAGTCCTCCAGCACTAGCCCAAGACAATGCATTTCCTGCAGTATCTGTAATAGTTACAATTGTATTATTAAAAGTAGACTGAATATGAGCTGCTCCTCTTTCAATATTTTTGCGCTCTCTTCTTTTCTTGGTGATCTTTTTTGCACCAGCAGTTTTTGTAGCCATTTATCTATCTACCTCCTATTTCTTTCTGCCACTTGCTAGTTTTTTGGGTCCTTTCCTTGTACGAGCATTTGTCTTGGTTCTTTGTCCCCTGACCGGAAGACCCTTTCTGTGCCTGATACCTCTATAGCTACCTATTTCGATAAGTCTTTTGATATTGAGAGAAATCTTCCTTCTCAGGTCACCCTCAACCTTAAAACTCTTATCGATGTATTCCCTTAGCTTGCTAATTTCACCATCAGTCAAATCCTTAACGCGTGTATCAGGATTTACTCCTGTGGATTTTAAAATTTCGTTTGATAATGATCTTCCTATTCCAAAGATATAGGTTAAGGCAATCTCAACTCTTTTATCTCTAGGCAAGTCTACACCTGCAATACGAGCCATTTTTTAAAGCACCTCCAATATTATATGGTTGTTAGTCGTAATTACTCCAAACCAGATTAATATAATATATAAATTACATTATAAAGTTTGAACTACTTGTATACATACTAGCCCAAGTAATTCATCAGCCGCTCTATTATAATGAATTTATTTTCAAAATTATTTAACCCTCTAACCTTGTCTTTGTTTATGTTTAGGGTTTTCGCAAATTACTCTTAATCTACCTTTTCTCTTGATGAATTTACACTTCTCACAAATCAGTTTAACTGATGGTCTTACTTTCATTTTATACCCTCCATTCTATTTCGCACGCCATGTTATTCTTCCGCGTGTCAGATCGTAAGGAGATAATTCAATGGTGACTTTATCCCCTGGCAATATTCTTATAAAGTTCATTCTAAGTTTTCCGGAAATATGTGCTAATATTTTATGCCCATTATCCAGTTCCACTTGAAATAATGCGTTAGGTAATGCCTCTATAACAATGCCTTCAACTTCAATTACATCTTCTTTAGCCATGGTATTTCCCTCCTTCATAATCAGTTATACTATCATTGAAACTGATATCTATGATTTCTTCAATTACACTCCTTAGATGCCTTTTAATTTCAGGGTTTGTAACCCTTTCACCACTTATCAATTTACTCTTAAGTGTCTCATCTATATGTAGAGGAACGATATGTTTTATTTTTTTCTTCTTGGGTTTTTCCATTTTTCTTAAATCCCCATCGGATAAATAAACATATTCCTTGTTCTCGTCGATGCTTACTACAATAAAATATCGACTTTTATCTCTACCACACTTGGACAGTACAATCTGACCGAGTTCCATTATTCTCGTTTCACCTCAATACCATAACTAAAGAGATTATTAAAATAGCCAAAATCTTACGACATATAAATTAACAATTTATTTTATACTATTTTCAAAATAACTTCAAGCTATATTTTATAATTTTGTTAATATTTCCGGTTGTTCTTCGGTGATCAGTATAGTATGCTCATAGTGTGCTGATAGACTTCCATCTGCTGTAACCACTGTCCAATTATTAGGCAGTATTCTCACCCTGAAGTCACCTATATTGACCATCGGTTCGATTGCCAGTGTCATTCCCGATGCTAACCTGGGGCCATATCCGGGCTTGCCAAAATTAGGTATCTGTGGTTCTTCTTGAAGCTCTTTACCAATTCCATGCCCTACAAAATCTCTGACTACTGAATAGCCATGGGTTTCTACAAAAACTTGAATGGCATTTGATATATCAGAAAGCCTATTGTTGTTCTTAGCATACTTGATACCCTCATAGAAGCTCTGTCTTGTCACCTCTATCAGTATCCGGGCTTCCTCTGATATTTTTTCTACCGGATGGGTCTTAGCAGAATCGCCATGATAACCATCCATGCAAGCCCCTATATCAATACTAATGATGTCTCCTTCTCTTAGAACTCTTGCATCAGGTATGCCATGTACTACCTCATTATTTATTGAAGCGCATATAGTTGCCGGAAATATACTTCCTTTAATTCCTTCTTTCCCTTTAAATGATGGTATAGCTCCATTATTCTTTATCACCTTTTCAGCAATTGCATCAAGTTCTGCAGTTGAAATGCCAGGTCTAATAGCCTGACTCACCTGCTGGTGTGCCAGCGCTACAATTTTTCCTGCTTTGCGCATTAGTTCTATTTCTTTACTTGATTTAATTGATATCATTCCAACCTCCACCTATAAACCCATTTACACTCCTAGCGCTCTAAGCACCTTCTCGGTAGTATCTTTTACATCTTCTGCACCTTTTACTACTAATAACAGGCCCTTATCTCTATAGTAATTTATTAGAGGCTCAGTTTGTTTATGATAAACCGCAAGACGTTTTCGAATTGTCTCTTCTGTATCATCCTCACGCCTTTTTAGATTTCCACTACATACATCACATTTATCGGGATTGACGGGAGGCTTATGAATAAGGTGGTAAGTAGCCCCACAGTCCGGACAAACTCTTCTGCCCATCATTCTCTGGATAATCTTTTCGTCCGGTACATCAATATCTAAAACCTTGTTAATCCACTGGTGCATCTTGCACAGTGAAGATTCGAGTGCATTTGCCTGAGCAACCGTCCTTGGAAAGCCATCAAGAATAAAACCCCTGCTGCAGTCAGCTTGTTCAATTCTATTCTTTACTATCCTGATAGTTATATCATCCGGAACCAATTGACCTTTATCAATAAATTCTTTTGCTAATTTTCCAAGGTCAGTTTCATTTTTGATATTGTCTCTAAATATCTCCCCAGTTGAAATATGAGGTATGCCTATTTTCTCGGAAATTATTGACGCTTGTGTTCCTTTTCCCGCACCGGGTGCACCTAAAATGATAAGCCTCATGTCACTATACCCCTTCCCATTACTCTAAAAAGCCTCTATAATTTCTCATCAGCATCTGGGACTCAAGCTGTTTAACAGTATCTATCGCAACACCGACAACTATGAGTAGAGCAGTACCGCCAAAATAGATATTCTGGAATGGTGTTAACCACTGAATTAAATATGGAAGTATTGATATAGTTGCAAGGAATAATCCACCGAATATTGTAACCCTGTTAAGAACATTTTTAATGTAATCTGCGGTTGGTTTCCCTGACCTGATTCCAGGAATAAATCCACCATTCTTTTTAAGTGTATTTGCTACTTCAACATGATTAAATATAACAAACGTATAAAAGAATGTGAAACCAACTATTAGTAACGCGTTCATTATAGCATATACAAAGCTGCTTGGTGAGAAAATATTCTGGTTAAGCCACCCCAATACCCCAGTTGGATTCCTTGAAATAAAACTAACTACTGTAGCTGGAAACATCATCATGGACATGGCAAAAATTATTGGTATAACTCCAGCCATAGCAACTTTTATTGGTATGTGGGTACTCTGCCCTCCATACATCTTTCTTCCTACAACCCTTTTTGCGTATTGTACCGGTATTCGTCTTTCAGCCTGCTGAACCCAAACCACCAATCCAATTGCCACAACCATTAGTGCCAGAAGTCCTGCAACCAGTAACCACATACCGAGATTATCTCCGGCCTTTTGTACCAAGTACAAGGTTCCTGACGGTACTCTTGAGATTATGCCGGCAAAGATTATTAGGGATATACCATTACCTATTCCATATTCTGTTATTTGTTCTCCAAGCCACATCAAGAATGCCGTGCCCGCAGTAAAGGTTATAACTACAGTTACAGCAGTTAAAATCCCTGGCTCATGGACAGCATTGCTCATAGATAATGATACGTAAAGCCCAATAGCCTGTATTAGTCCCAAAACCACTGTTCCGTATCTGGTATACTGAGCTATTATCTTTCTGCCCTCTTCACCTTCTTTTGCCAGTTTCTCAAGGCTAGGTATTGCTATGGTCAATAACTGCATGATAATTGACGCATTAATATAGGGAGTTATGCTCATTGCGAATATGGATAGGTTGGATAGCCCACCTCCCGTTATATTATCCAGGAAAGCAAACAAGTCGCCGCCCTGGCCTATAATTTGTTGCATTACCTCCCTGTCAAGGCCCGGAACAGGTAAAAATGATCCTGTCCTGAATACCAGCAATAAACCTATTGTAAATAATATTTTCTTTCTAAGGTCAACCACATTCCAGGCATTTCTAAGCGTTTCAAACACTTTATACCACCTCAACCTTTCCACCTGCTGCCTCTATTTTGGCTGCAGCAGTTTTGGTGAATCTAGCTGCCTTTACTGTCAGTTTTTTGTTAATTTCTCCATTTCCTAGAACTACTATACCATCTTTAGATTTCTTTATTACACCTGATGATTTTAGCAGTTCCTTCGTAACAACTGTATCATTATCAAATACATTCAGCTTAGATAGGTCAACTTCAACATATTCTTTAGCGAATATGTTATTAAAACCTCTCTTAGGCAGCCTTCTATATAACGGCATTTGGCCACCTTCAAACCCTGGCCTTACTCCACCACCGGAACGGGCCTTTTGACCTTTGTGACCTCTACCGGCAGTCTTACCATTCCCTGTTCCTGTTCCTCTGCCTTTTCTATTAGGTTCAAACTTTGCACCTTCAGCAGGTCTTAGTTCATTTAACTTCATACTACTTGCACCTCCTTCTTATTACAGTTAGCAGTTGACATCTGACAGTTGACAGTTAAAAACCCCTAATATTAAACAGTTGATAACTGTCAACTGTACATTGTAAACTGTAAACTTGTATATCTATCCAAGTATATCACTTACATTTTTTCCTCTGAGCTTTGCAACCTCTTCAACCGTTTTGAGTTCTGATAAACCCTTTATTGTGGCATTTACCATGTTTCTTGGATTGTTTGATCCCAGAGACTTGGTCCTTATATCCCTTATGCCTGCTAGTTCCAGAACTGCTCTAACAGGTCCGCCGGCAATAACACCTGTACCGGCACCGGCTGGTTTTAAAAGTACCTTTCCAGCTCCAAATTCACCGACTGTTTCATGTGGGATAGAAGTTTCCAGCAGGGGAACCTTAATCATATTTTTCTTCGCATCCTCAATACCCTTTCTTATTGCATCAGGTATTTCAGTTGCTTTTCCCATTCCTGCTCCCACATGGCCATTTTCGTCTCCTACAACTACCAGAGCGCTAAATCTAAAGTTTCTACCACCCTTAACAACTTTAGCAACCCTGTTTATGCTAACCACTTTCTCTTTTAAGTCCATGGTGCTTGAATCTAAACGTTGCATCTCCTTACCTCCCTTGTTTTAAAACTCTAACCCGGAATTTCTTGCTGCTTCAGCAAGTTCTTTTACCCTGCCATGATAAATATATCCGCCTCTATCGAAAACAACTTGTTTAATTCCCTTTTCCAATGCTTTTTTCGCAATTAGTTCTCCAACAGCCTTAGCACAAGCTGTATTTCCATAGTTCTTCATCTTACCCTTTATGGATTCATCCAAAGTAGAAGCAGATACTATTGTATTTCCAGCTTTATCGTCAATAATTTGAGCATATATATGGTTTAGGCTTCTAAATACGTTTAGCCTTGGACGTTCAGTAGTTCCAATTAGTTTATTTCTTATACGTAGATGTCTTTTCTTTCTTGCATCATTTTTACTTTCAATTTTAATCAACCTTGTTCACTCCCTTCTACTTCTTCTTACCAGTCTTACCTTCTTTTCTTCTAATTACTTCATAGTCATATTTTATACCCTTACCCTTGTAAGGTTCCGGCTGTCTCTTGAATCGTATTTCTGCTGCGAATTGACCAACTGCCTGTTTGTCAATTCCCTTTACTATAATTCTGTTTGGAGCTGGTGTTTCTACAGTTATACCTTGTGGTTCCTCCATTTCTACAGGATGAGAATAGCCTAATGTAAGAACCAGCTTCTTTCCTTGTTTTTGTGCCCTGTACCCCACTCCATTGATTTCAAGTACCTTTTCGAACCCATTTGTTACTCCCGTAACCATGTTATTTATCAGAGTTCTTGTTAGTCCATGAATCTCCTTATGATTTTTTTCTTCAGAAGGCCTTTCAACTACTATTTCACCCTTATCAATCTTAACAATCATATCTGTATGAAGCTGCCTAACCAATGTACCTTTCGGTCCATTAACAGTTATAACATTACTATTATCAATTTTTGCATCTACACCACCAGGTATAGCTACTGGCATTCTTCCGATTCTTGACACTTCTAATCACCTCAATTCCCTTTTCTAATTCTGACATCCGATGTCCGACTTCTGACCTCTGCGTTTTACCATACAAACGCCATTATTTCTCCGCCAACACCTTCATGACGTGCTTTTTTATCAGTCATAATCCCTCTTGACGTTGATAAGATTGCAATTCCTAGTCCTCCGAGGACCTTTGGAATCTCATCTTTATTAACATATACCCTTAAGCCCGGCTTACTAATTCTTTTTAGGCCGGATATAACTCTTTGCTTGCTGCCTTGTTGGTATTTTAAAGAAACCCTTAAAACGCCTTGCTTACCATCTTCAATTTCTTCCAGGTTCTTAATATAACCTTCCTGGTATAGGATTTCAGCAATTGACTTCTTCATCCTTGAAGATGGAATATCAACAGTCTCATGTCTTGAAGAATTTGCATTTCTTATTCTTGTTAACATATCAGCAATTGGATCTGTAGTATTCATTTTTCAACCTCCTTTCAAGTCTTATCACCAGCTTGCTTTTCGCACACCTGGTATCAGGCCTCTATGGGCCAAGTGTCTGAAGCAAAGACGGCAAATGCCGAATTTTCTAATATAAGCATGAGGTCTTCCGCAAAGCTTGCATCTATTGTAATACCTCGTTGTGTACTTGGGTGTTCTTTGCTGTTTTAGTATCATTGCTTTTTTTGCCACTTTATTCCCTCCCCTATTAACTCTGACTAAACGGCATTCCAAGTAACTTTAGTAATTCTCTGCCTTCTTCATCAGATTTAGCAGTAGTAACAAAAATTACATCCATACCTCTTACTTTATCGATTTTATCATAATCTATCTCCGGGAATATTAACTGCTCTTTTACTCCCACAGCATAATTTCCCCTGCCATCAAAGGAATTTGGAGAAACGCCTCTAAAGTCCCTAACTCTTGGTAAAGCAATGCTTACAAATCTATCTACAAATTCATACATTCTTTTACCACGTAATGTTACCTTGCACCCAATATTCATGCCCTGTCTGATTTTAAATGTCGCTATTGATTTTTTAGCTTTTGTAATCAAAGGTTTTTGACCTGCTATTATGCCAAGATCATTAACAGCTGCATCAACTGCTTTGGGATTGTCTTTTGCGTCCCCTATCCCCATGTTAATTACGACTTTTTCGAGCTTTGGTACTTCCATCAGGCTCTTATAATCAAATTTCTGCTTAAGGGCAGGAACAACTTCTTTTTTATATTTTTCCAGTAATCTTGCCATGTAATCTTTTACCTCCCTTCATAAAACCTTATACATCTATCTGCTCTCCGCATTTTTTACATGTTCTTACTCTGGTTCCATCTTCTAATTCTTTTCTTGCAATTCTGGTTGGCTTGTCACAATTCTTGCATATAATCATTGCTTTACTGGCAAATACAGATACCTCTTGGTTTAGTTTACCGCCTTGCGGGTATCTGCCTCTAGGTTTCTTATGCTTTACACATATATTGATACCTTCAACTAGAACTTTTTTTTCTGAAGGAATAACCTGCAATACTTTGCCTGACTTTCCTCTGTCTTTTCCGGAAAGAATAGTAACTTTATCTCCCTTTTTAATATTCATTTTTGGCATTGTCTTCACCTCCACGCTCATCCTTACAGCACCTCTGGTGCTAGTGAGATAATCTTCATGAATTCTTTTTCCCTCAATTCTCTTGCAACAGGACCAAATATACGGGTTCCTCTTGGAGTATTGTCAGGTTTAATAAGAACTGCTGCATTCTCATCAAACTTTATATGCGAACCATCCGGTCTGTTTAAGCCTTTTTTAGTTCTTACAATTACGGCCTTTACAACTTCGCCTTTTTTTACAACTCCGCCGGGTGTTGCATTCTTAACTGAAGCAACCACTATATCTCCAATATTTGCATACCTTCGCATTGAGCCTCCTAGAACCTTAATGCACATTAATTCTTTCGCGCCTGTATTATCAGCCACCTTTAACATGGTCTGTACTTGAATCATACCGCTTACCTCCCTTCATTTAGTTCAGGGTTCAGAGTTCAGTGTTTAGAGCTTTCAGTTTTTCTTCGAAGAACTGCTAAAATACTCTCAACTGCCAACCCCCAACTCTTAACTCTCTATTTCGCTTTTTCAACTATTTCAACTACTCTCCACCTTTTATCTTTGCTAATTGGTCGAGTCTCCATAACCTTTACTTTGTCGCCTATACTACACTCATTTGTTTCATCATGAGCTTTTAGTTTGTATGTTTTCTTCATAACCTTTTTATAAAGTGGATGTTTTTCACTATACTCTATAGCAACCACGATGGTCTTATCCATTTTATCGCTTACGACTTTACCCACTCTAACTTTTCGCAGCGCTCTTTTATCCATTCTCTTACCTCCAATCTACTAATCGTTAATACCTTTAAGCTCTCTTTCCCTAATTAATGTCTTAACTCTAGCTATATCTTTCTTAACTAACTTTACCTTCATAGGATTATTTAATTGATTAGTTGCTAACTGGAATCTTAACTTAAACAATTCTGACTTGAGTTCTGAAAACTCATTCTCAAGTTCCTTCGAAGATAATTCTCTTAATTTATTAGCTTTCATTGCTCTCACCATCCATTTCTTCTCCACGAGTAACGAATTTACATCTTATTGGAAGCTTATGAGCTGCAAGTCTCATAGCTTCTTTAGCTAAATCTTCTGTTACTCCTGCTATTTCGAATAAAATTCTTCCTGGCTTTACAACTGCTACCCAGTATTCAGGTGAGCCTTTTCCGCTTCCCATACGTGTTTCAGCAGGTTTTGCTGTAACAGGCTTGTCAGGAAAAATCTTTATCCATACCTTTCCGCCTCTTTTAATAAAACGTGTCATAGCTATTCTGGCAGCTTCTATTTGGTTACTGGTAATCCATGCGGGCTCCATAGCTTGTAAACCATATTCGCCCTCAGATACTGCATTTCCTCGTGTAGCTGCTCCTGTCATTCGGCCTCTTTGAACCTTTCTACGTTTAACCCTTTTAGGCATTAACATTTTTATTCGCCTCCCTCAACCCTTTTTTCTTTCCTAGCTTTCGGAAGAACTTCGCCCTTATATATCCAGACCTTTACGCCAATCTTACCATATGTGGTGTCAGCTTCATGAAATCCGTAATCAATATCTGCTCTTAATGTCTGTAAAGGAATAGTACCTTCATGATAGTGCTCAGTCCTTGCTATTTCAGCTCCGCCCAACCTACCGGAAACTGATGTTTTGATTCCTTTAGCACCTGATTTCATAGCCCTTGACATGGCCTGCTTCATAGCTCTTCTGAATGATATCCTCTTTTCAAGCTGTGCAGCAATACTTTCCGATACAAGCTGGGCATCAAGTTCAGGTGACCTAACCTCTGAAATATTAATGAGAATATTCTTCCCTGTCATTTTCTCAAGGTCTTTCCGTAAAGCATCAATAAGTGTTCCACCCTTACCTATAACAATTCCTGGCTTAGCGGTATAAACATTTACTTTTACCTTATTTGCAGCTCTTTCTATTTCTAATTTTGAAACACCTGCAATAAATAACTTTTGCTTAATATATTTGCGAATCTTCATATCTTCCATCAGGTTTGCGGAAAAATTTTTATCACCCGCATACCATCTTGCATCCCAATCTTTTATTATCCCGAGTCTTATCCCATGTGGATGTACTTTTTGGCCCATCTGCTAACCTCCTTCTTACTTAACTTCGCGTAATACTAAAATTATATGACTGGTTCTTTTTCTAATTCTATTGGCTCTACCCTGAGCCCTTGGCATTATCCTTTTTAAAGTTGGCCCTTGATTTGCATAAGCCTCAGCAACTACCAACTCATCAGCATTTAAATTGTGATTATTCTCCGCATTGGCAATTGCGGACTTTAATAGTTTTTCAACAATAGGTGAAGCGGCCTTGGGAGTTGTTCTAAGAATTCCTAATGCTTCACCAACCTTCTTATTTTTAATAAGGTCTATAACAATCTTAACTTTTCTAGCTGATATTCTAGCATATTTTAATATTGCCCTTGCTTCCAATCTAAATCCTCCTTCCCGTAATGGCTTTTGGCTGTTAGCTTTTGGCTTAAAAGCTTTTTTTAGCCAGTAGCCAAGAACCAACAGCTACTTTAAAGCTGTTGACTTCTCTGAATGTCCACTGTGACCTTTGAATGTTCTTGTTGGTGCAAATTCCCCTAGCTTATGTCCGACCATTTCCTCTGAAACATATACCGGTACATGCTTTCTTCCATCATGAACTGCTATTGTATGGCCAACCATTTGTGGAAATATGGTTGATGCTCTTGACCATGTCTTAACTACCTTTTTATCTCCGGCTTTATTCATAGCCTCGATTTTTTTCATCAAGCTAGGGTATACATATGGCCCCTTCTTGATTGATCTGCCCATTCCCCATTCCTCCTTTCGTCAACCTTACTTCCTTCTCTTAACAATGAATTTATTAGATAGCTTTTTCTTCTTTCTTGTCTTCAGACCTAGTGTCGGCTTACCCCATGGAGTAACCGGACTTGGCCTTCCAATAGGTGACTTGCCTTCTCCGCCACCGTGTGGGTGGTCATTAGGATTCATTACAACACCTCTTACAGTAGGTCTTATTCCCATCCATCTTTTTCTTCCTGCTTTACCTATTGTTACATTCTCATGTTCGAGATTTCCTACCTGACCAACTGTTGCTTTACAATTCATACTAATCAATCTTACTTCTCCGGAAGGAAGCCTTACATGAGCATAATTTCCTTCCTTAGCCATAAGCTGAGCTGCAACACCCGCAGACCTGACCAGTTGTGCTCCTTTGCCTCGCTTGAGTTCGATATTGTGTATTTGTGTACCAACCGGTATGTTGGAAATAGGCAGTGCATTTCCTGGCTTTATATCAGCATTAGCACCTGATTCAACCTCATCACCTACTTTTAGTTGGTCTGGAGCGAGTATATATCTCTTCTCACCATCTTCATACTTTAATAGTGCAATGTTTGCAGTCCTGTTCGGGTCATACTCAATAGCACTAACAACTGCTTTAATTCCATCTTTATTCCTTTTAAAATCAATGATTCTATATTTAGCCCTGTTTCCACCGCCTTGATGTCTGACTGTTATTCTACCTGTATTATTTCTTCCTGCATTCTTTTTTAATGGTTCCAGCAAGGATTTTTCAGGTTTCTTTTTAGTAAGCTCAGAGAAATCCTGAACAGTCATGAACCTTCTTGACGGAGTGGTAGGACTGTATTTTTTTGTAGCCATCCTATTTCACCTCTCATTAATTACGCTTGGACGCCGCCAAACTCTTCAATTGAATCCTTATACTTTTTAGCAGTTACTCTTTCTTTTCCACCCTTCTCCAGATAGGTTTCGGGTGTTGGATTTGTATCAATTCTTACTATTGCCTTCTTCCAGTCAGGTCTCTTTCCTTCATGTACACCATGTCTCTTTTTCTTTCCCAAAACAACCATGGTATTTACTTTCATCACCTTTACCTGAAAGAGTTGTTCAACTGCCTGCTTGATCTCTGTTTTTGTAGCATCTTTAGCTACTTCAAAGGTGTACTTTCCAATTCCAAGCTCATCATTACTTTTTTCAGTTACTATAGGTCTAATTATAATATCCTGAGGCTTTCTCATTTTGCGTACACCTCCTCTACCTTGGTAACAGCATCTTTTGTTATAACAAACTTCTCGTGCTTTAGTATGTCATATACATTGAGCGTATTTACCAATGTTGTCTTAACTCCCGGTATGTTTCTCGCAGATTTTTGTACTAACTCATTCTTCTCCGGCAAAACAATCAATACTTTTGAATCTATATCGAGTTTACCAAGTAATTCTGCCATCCTTTTAGTTTTGATTTCTTCAAACTTTAAATCTTCAAGTACTAATACATTATTTTCTTGTACCTTTGAACTTAAAGCAGACCTCATTGCAATTCTTCTGACTTTTTTGGGGAGAGTATATTTATAGTTCCTTGGCTTAGGTCCTAAAGCAATACCTCCCTTAATCCATTGCGGAGCACGTATACTCCCTTGACGTGCCCTACCTGTTCCTTTTTGTTTCCATGGCTTGATACCGCCGCCCCTGACTTCTCCTCTAGTTTTTGTTGATTGAGTGCCTTGCCTCTTATTTGCAAGCTGATTAACTACTACCTGATGTAGTACGGCTTCATTAATCTCAGCTCCAAAAATTTTATCATCTAATTGGACACTCCCTACTTGTTCACCTTGAATATTATATAAAGCAACTTTCGGCACCGTAATCCTCCTTCCTCAAATTCGGCTCTTGGCCACTGACCAGTTGACAATTGACAGTTGACAGTTGACAGTTGAAACCAATTTTATAGTCGATTATTTGTAGTTAACAACTGTACACTGTACACTGTAAACTGTAAACTTGTAGTACCGCTAACAACCAATTATTATTTTACAGTATTCGTAATATAAACTAATCCACCTTTTTGCCCTGGTACAGCTCCTTTAACCAAGAGAATATTCTTCTCCACGTCGACACCAACTACGTCTAAGTTCTGTATGGTTACTTTTTCATTTCCCATGTGACCCGGAAGCTTTTTGCCTTTGAACACTCTTCCTGGAGATGTTGTTGCCCCCATTGAACCAGGTCTTCTATGGTACATTGAACCATGTTCCATTGGTCCCCTGTGAGCGCCGTGTCTTTTGATAACCCCCTGGAATCCTTTACCCTTGGATATTCCGCTGATATCAACCCTATCACCTACGCTAAAGATATCAATCTTAACTTCTTCTCCTACAGAGTAATTTGCAATATCATCTAACCTGAATTCTCTTAGGTACTTTTTGGGAGTCAGATTAGCTTTTGTAAAATGACCCTTAATAGGTTTATTAACCAGCTTTTCTTTAATCTGTCCAAAACCAAGCTGAATTGCATTATATCCGTCATTTTTTCCTGTTTTGACCTGTGTAATCAAACAGGGACCTGCCTCTATCGCAGTAACAGGTATAACATTTCCTTGTTCATTAAATATCTGTGTCATACCTATTTTCTTTCCCAATATTCCTTTTTTCATCTTCCTATTACCTCCTTATGGTTATTGGTTCACTTAAAAGCAATCCTGAGTCCTAAGTACCTGGTCCTTAGTAAACTCAACTTAATCATATTACTTAGGACTTAGCACTAAGCACTTAGCACTGTTTTTTCTGCGAACATGACCTTGAAACATTACTCTTACAGCTTAATCTCGATATCTACTCCGGCAGGAAGGTCAAGTCTCATGAGAGCATCAACCGTTTTGGGTGTAGGTAACAAGATATCGATAAGTCTCTTGTGAGTTCTCATTTCAAACTGTTCTCTAGAATCCTTATACTTGTGCGGAGCCCTTAATATAGTTATTATGTCCTTCTCTGTAGGTAAGGGTATAGGACCCGATACCTTTGCTCCTGTTCTTTTTGCAGTGTCAACAATTTTTTCTGCAGACTGATCCAAGATGTGATGATCAAAAGCTTTTAATCTGATTCTGATTTTTTGTTTGTCTGTCAATTATAATTCCTCCTTTAATCACACGTTGTTTGAGAACTGTGATGAGTATAGTTCTCGTTGATAATTCACGTGAGACAAGTACTTTTTGTACCACAAGGCCTGGCGTATCATATATGTTTAAAATTAAACCCAGGCTTAACATTCTACGGTAAACCGTAAATGTAAATAAACCTGGGCAAAATACTACGAGAAAATCCCGCCCTTTAGCCATAGCGTGTAAGCTACTTGCCGCCCGGTTTAAAATCGGACATTCTCAATGAGAATTCCCTAACCTCAAGGGTTAGCAACCTCTCACATCATCGCATTCATGTCACAACTGCTTTATTTTACTACAGGTGCTTCTACTTTGCAAGTATATATTTAATTTTTTTAGAAATTTTTGTATAGGTAAATGAAACTAAGTATATATTTAGCAATTATATTAATTTTAATCATTTTACTTCATATTTATCCATTCGTACGATTTGTATTTACTTAGTAGGTTAGAATTTACCCGGTCTAATTCTCTATTAATTAATTCATCTGGTTTACCCGCTATTCCAAATGCTTGTTCGAAGCCATTAAATATTGCCTGCTCAATTTCTGTAACCTTCAACTGCCTGCCTGTACCCTTCTTCAATGTTGTTACCCTGTTTTCGAATACATGCTTTAGATTTAATTCAAACTTATTCTTGCTATTTAACACCTTTACCTGCTTTTCAATATCTATATCCATCAGCACTGAACCGTGCTGAAGTATTACACCATTTTTCCTTATCTGCGCACTTCCTACCAGCTTTTTACCCTGCCACAGCACTTCATACATGGATGCAGAGTCAAAACAAGCAGCTGAATTGAGTAAGGGTGCTTTACTCTTACCTGATTTCAAAGCAATATCTACACCTAGAACCTTCAGTCCCTCCATAATTCCCATGCAAATAAATTTATAAGATTCCACTACTGATTGAGGCATACCGGGATAATCTTCACCAATCACAACACTGTATGTCAGTTCATGTTCATGGAGTACCGCCCTTCCGCCCGTCAGACGCCTGACTGCATCAACCCTCAGGCTTTTACATGCCTCTATGTTAACCGCATCTTCAATTTTTTGAAAATATCCAATAGATACACCAGGAGGATTCCACTGATAGAGCCTAAGAGTTGGAGGCACCAGCCCATTTTGATATGCTGTCATAATCGCCTCGTCTATAGCCATGTTAGTATATGCATCGGCATAACCCGAACTGATAAATCTCCAGTTGCCGTACTTCATCCGGCACCTCCTTATCATCCAATCCCCGCCTCCTCAATAGCCCTCTCTATCTCTTCCCGGGTCATTTTCCTGGGATAGTTATATAAAACTGTTCCGGGCTTTTCATTGTAGTACGGCCTGTTGCAGCCCGGGCATCCTGAAGTAAGAAATGCCGAACCGTCTGCCAGCAATTCTCTGATTTGGTGAAAAGGTCTGTGCAAGCTGATAATCCTGCCGCTCTCAAAACCCATATCCTCCTTCCTGCACATCTTCTGTTTTATTAAATAGTGTGCTATCCGGACTCTCCTGTATGAATCAATGGGAGGCTGCGGCATTTGCTCCATTAAAGTGCCCTTAATAGGCGTAAATGCAAATAAAGCGGCAGTAATTCTTCTATCATACATTTCTTGTATCATTTCAATCATTTCCTCTTCCGTCTCCCCTAGTCCTACGATTAGGTGGGTTCCTATTCTCCCCGGATACTTTTCTGCACCTTTTTTTAATAATTCCAGCCTCTTTAAAAAATCCTGCCCTTTTATTTTTCTGTAGATTTCAGGAGTACCAGCATCCAATGCAATGGTTACCCTATCAACACCCAAGCCTATTAGCTCATCAATATCTTCTAAAGAACCAGTCCCTCCCGACACACACAAAGGTACGCCGGTATAAGCCCTGGCCATTTCAATCTCCTGGGTAAGAATCTTAAAAATACCCGGTTTGTTCACAACCTGAATGCAGGACCTTTGAATCTTTCCTTTAGCAAACTCATTCTCAATCATCGGCCATATATTTTGTAATGGTTTGTTCCAAACCACACGTGAAAGTAAATTTTCTTTTGCCCGGCTCGTATTGGATTGGGGACAGAACATGCAACCATTGGAACATCTGCACCCAAGCATTAAATATGCTGTAGTCGGCAGTGCATCAGTCTTAACTTTTCTAAGCCCTAAAATACCTTCAGTTCCTATTGATAGTCTTAAATCCATAACTTCACCTCTAAAAAGCGCAGCATTCTTCCTTCCATACCGCTTCAATTCCCATTAACTCCGCTTGAGTTACAGCTGATTGTGCGGGCATGACCAAACCATTTATCCCCGAAACTATAGCCAGATTGTCCAATGTTCTTCTATATATACCCCCGGGTCTCATACAGCCCAGCACTATATTTGTATGCGGCAGTCTTAACCTGGCACTTGCCAGAACTTTAATCACGTTAAAGATCTCCGGCGGCCTACGGTTCTCAAACCTCGTGTTACTAGTAGGAATAAACACTATAAAACACAAATTTTGAGGGTTGATTTCCGGCAATACATCTAAAATAGATAACCCCGGCTCTATACCTTCATCCAATCCTATACATATATGAGGAATTACTTTTACTTTTTCTCTAAGTCTTAAGTACATATCTATGTAGTCATCAGTTGAAAATCTCAGCCCATAAACCTCTCTAATTATTCTATCACTTGCAGGCATATCCAGTGAAACCACATCAGCCATCCGGGAAACCTCTTCTATATCTTCATCTTTCAATAGACCGGCATGCAGGTTTATTTTATAAATTCCCTTTAGTTCTCTAATCTTGTCGGTAGAATACTTTAATTCAACCTTGCCGTTAGAACTGCATCCACCGCTTATTAAGCAGCTGCTGGCCCTTATCCTTACGGCCTCTTGAATTGCATTGCCAATAGGTACCATAGCTTTAAGATAATGTCCCCCACAGTGTGCACAATTCAGTTCACATTCACTTCCAGTAACACTTACAGCAACAGTCCGGATTGGCTTGTAGAAATCCATGGCATTACCGGAAATATCCTGCTTCAGGCTCCATGCATTTAATATAAGCTCATACAGTGATTTGTCATTTATATTTTCTGCCAGGTGCTTACTAATAAGCTGAGCTTCCGTCTCCATTCTGTTTTACCCCATATAATTTTTTATTGGCTGTATAATAAAAATATGTTTACATTAGCATAATAAAAGTAACGAGGTTTTTCAACCTCTCAGGAATATAAACTCACGGCAAAATCATGAATGTTTA
>DHFP01000131.1 GCA_002402315.1 Clostridiales bacterium UBA4821 | reverse complement strand
TATAGATATCGTAAGGTAAAGCAAGAATTATCCTGTATTCATATTCCTAGTAAGCCTTTAAAATAGAGGCTAAGGGGGAATGAAAAAATGGGTAGAAAATGTATAGGGGTTAAATCGCTTTACGAGCTTACAATAGATGACTTAAACCAAATTAAGGGCAGATCAGCAAGTAACTACACTCGTGTATTGAAGAAACGTATGGGTTGAAGTATTCTGAATCTTGGGTTAGGCTTTTGCTTAATAAACTTAATTTCACATACAAAAGAGGTGTATACAAACCAACTTTGGGAGATCCAGAACTTCAAGAAAGTTTTAAAAAAAATGTCCGAGCTCTTGGATATAATTGAGCCTACTGAAGATATTTCCCTTTGGGCTATGGATGAAACAGGAAAAAGGCTTGAATCCAATAATCAGTATTTCTGGGGTCCAAAGGGTCAACCAGCTACAGTTGAGCGCAACGGATCTCATAAATTGAAATTTTAAACTGTTATATCTATATATAACCTCTTACTTTAAATACACCCTCGGCACCCTGCTGCCGACCGTGGATATTATCTCATAATTTATAGTCCTGCATAATTGTGCAATCTCATCAACAGTGATATTACTGTTGTCAAATAATATTACTTCATCTCCGGCTTTTACATCTGGTATATGGGTTACATCCGCCATAAACATGTCCATACAGACTATTCCCACTATTGGAGCCCTACACCCATTAATAACAACCGAACCTTTGTTTGAAAGTTCCCTCCTGTACCCGTCTGCATATCCAATGGGTATTGTAGCAATTTTCGAAACCCGTTCGGTAGTAAATGTGCAATTGTAGCTTACCGGTGTCCCAAGCGGAACCTCCTTAATATATGCGACTTTTGACTTTAAGGTCAGGCTTGGTTTTAATTCCAATTTATCTCTCAGTCTCTGGTCAGGGTAATACCCATACAGCATAAGCCCCTGCCTTACTATATCATAGTGAGCCTCCGGGAAGTTAATTATTGCTGCACTATTACAAGCATGCTTAAGTGGTATTCCAATTCCTCTCTCTTTTAAACCGCTTAAAACAGCTTCAAACCTTTGAATCTGAGACCTCGTGTACCCTGCATTACAATCCGAGCAGGCAAAATGAGTGTATATCCCCTCTACCTGAATATTTTTCAAAGCGCCAATGTCTGCAATAAGCTCTGCCGCTTTTTCGTGCGGAATGCCCATTCTGCCCATACCGGTATCAACTTCTATATGGATTTTGACAGCTTTGTTTACCGCCTGACAAATATCATTTAATTCCTTTGCCAGCTCATAGTCTGTAATGGTGGGTATCAGATCATACTCTAAAAATTTTTTTAACTGCGTTTTAAATGGCTGGATTAATATAAGGATAGGGATGCTTACACCCTGCTCTCTCAGCTGAATACCTTCTTCTGCAATTGCAACTCCCAGACGTTCTACTCCATTGTCAATCAATGTATTTACTATATTGTCTGCTCCGCTGCCATACCCTGAAGCTTTTATTACAGCCATTAGTTGAGTTTCCGGGTTTAGTCTTTCCTTAATTTCTTTTATATTATGTGCAATCGCATTTAAATCTACATACATTCTGGTAGGCCGGATACCAAGATCCATGTTCATCTTTCATGTCAGCTCCTTTTAGGAGCTTATCCGCAAATAATTGTACTACTCATTGACTGCTGATTTTTCAAAATACTTCGTTGTCGTCAGTTGCAATAAAACAATTATTACGCTTTCCTCCTCCTTGTATTTTGAAAAATCATCTAGCCACTTAGCAGCACCCTTATTCACGGATAAGCTCTAATTTATAAACTCCCGTGTCCCCTAATTATATGTTTTCATATATTTATTAATTTTGCAACACATGAGATTAACAATATCCATTGCAAGAATTTCTCATTAATAAATTATACTTTAAAGTACCATACTTGATTTATGGTTTAAAGTCGGGAGGTATCAACTTGAAATTTCTAAAATTTTTATTTTTATCAAATTTACTTCTTACTATCGTTTTAATATTCTATCCATTCTCTCCCGGTACTAAATCCAGACACCTCAGGGAAAATCAACTGCATAATAATGCTCTTAATGCAGACCTTTTTTTGAGCATTCATAACAACTGGTTTCCGGATAAAGATATAAGAGGCACCATGACCCTGTATTATACTTATTACAAAAATACTTCCGGCAGCAGCTTTGATTCCTTCCAGACGGTTTGCGGTCATAATGAATGAAGCCATGGTAAAAGAACTAAAATAGCTAATAGCCAAATTAAATTCTCAAAAACTATGAATATATTTTCTCATTATGCAAATAATACTAAGGAATGATGAAATAATAAAACGCGATTTTAAAGTGAGATATTTTTCGAATTTATTGTTGCATCATTCCTAAGGAAGAATTTATAAGGAGGTAATATAATGGCACTAACAAGCAGAGAATTATTGTTCTTACAAGATAATATCAAAATGATGGAAAACTCCATCAAGTTTATGAATGGAGTTACTTCAGTATGCTCCGATCCTCAAATCAAGTCAATGCTTGATACAATGGCAAGAGACCATGCAAGTGACCTTAAAACATTAGCCAAGTATATATCAAATACAAATCTTCAATAGGGAGGTATAATAATGCTAGGAAATAATAGTCTATCAGATAAGGAAATTACAACTGTTATTCTTGATAATCATAAACTAAGTGCAACATCCTTGACCAACTTGATTCTTGAAAGTACAAACAATCAACTTAGAAGTGACTGTTTAGATGTTCTGAGAAAAACCCTTGACCATCAGAAACAGATTTTTGATGTGATGAGTCAAAAAGGATGGTACAAGGTTAATACTGCAAGTCAGCAGGATCTCTCAACCGCACAACAAATGATAAATAACATCACATCCGGCATGACTATGTAGCTTAAATACCAATATAAACTTCAATTTAAAAGACAGGTTACAACCTGTCTTTTAACGCTCTTATTCTATCTCTAACCTTTTGTAAATCTTCCCAAAATGGTATCTTCTTGCTCTCATCCCTGAACAAAGCCGCAGGATGGTATGTAGGCATTATCAGGTAGTTGCCCCTTTCTATCCACTGCCCCCTTACCTTTGTAATCTGAGCATCCTTATCTACAATATATTTTAAAGGTGTAGCTCCCAAGCACACTATTATCTTGGGCTTTATCAACTCTACCTGCTTTTTTAGATATGGCAGGCATGATAGCGCTTCATCCTCATGTGGCACCCTGTTGTTTTCAGGCCTGCATTTACATATATTCCCTATATAGCATTCCTCTCTTTTTATTCTAAGCGCCTTTAGCGCCAGGTCTAGAAGCTGTCCTGCTTTCCCTACAAAAGGTCTTCCAGCAGCATCTTCGTCTGCTCCCGGTGCCTCTCCTACAAACATTATCTCTGCGTTGGCATTACCTTCACCAAATACAACATTTGTTCTTGCTGAATGCAGATTGCATTTTGTACACTTCTTACACTGATTAATTAATTCATCCCATTCCTGCATATCCTGTCCTCTCCCTGCTAATTCTTTTCTCTGACCATTTAAGCAAATCCCATCTATTCTGGAGGGCTTTTTTTTACACTGCATTGACCTGCTGTGGTCTAATGGGAATCTGAATAATAAATTCCGTGCCCGCACCTTCCTTGGTTTCTACAAAAATTGTTCCTCCATGCTGTTCTATCACGCTGTAACATATTGGGAGTCCCAGCCCCTTGCCAACTCCCATGCCTTTAGTTGTAAAACCGGGATCAAAAATTTTGTTTATATTCTCATGTTTGATTCCTTTTCCTGTATCCTTCATAGAAACATATATGTTATTACCATCTTCAAAGGTTTTGATATGGATTGTACCTTTATCTTCTATTATTGCCTCTACTGCATTGAGTAAAAGGTTCATAAACACCTGATTTAGTTGATTGGGGTAACACAATATTCTTGGCAGTTTCCCAAACTCTTTTATAACTTCAATTCTGTCTCTCAATCTATGATTTATTAAAACCAACGTGTTTTCAATCCCCACATGTATATCTGTCTCCTGAAAGTGTGCTTCATCCAAGTGGGCAAAATTCTTCAGGCTTTTCACAATATCTACAATCCTGGTACAGGCAATGGTGTTTGTCTTATTAGCATCCTCAAGCTTCTGTACCCAATCCACAAGCTTGCTATCTTCCATTACAACATGATATCGCTTCATCAGATGCGTTACAGTACTAAATAGGTCTATGTTGCATATTAATGCACCGATAGGATTATTAATCTCGTGAACCACTCCAGCAACAAGAGTTCCTAATGCAGCCATTTTTTCATGCTGCACCATTTGGGTCTGGGCTTTCTCCAGGTCCTTATAGGCTTTTTCAAGGTCTTTATTGGTTTGATCTAAAGATTCATTCAGCGCAACTAACTCCTCCTGTTGGGCATTCAACTCTTCGACAGCCGCTTTGAGTTCCTTTGTCCGGGTTTCCACCCTTGACTCGAGAGATTGGTTAAGTTCCTTAAGATTCTCCTCTTGCTGCTTAATGGCCTCAATTATCCTTACCGATTTTTTGGAGTATCCTACAATGAGAAACATACATATAACAAGTGAAGATAAAACATCTACAAGAAAAATTCCTTTTGTTGTAACCGGAGGCGAGCTTATATTAATTAAGTTACTTGTTACGAGTATAAATACTGATATAAGATCAAGAGTTATTGATAAAACTATTAACCTATCATTATAGTAAAGAGCAGCGGCAACAATAGGATATAGATAAATCCCCATAAGATATGGACTTTTAGAAATAATAATTATTATTGTCAACCCAATAATGATTTGGGCAATTAAATAGAATTTTAAACCTTTATTAAATTTGTTCTTTAAAAAACCTACTCGATACCAAATCTCAGATATACCGCATAACAAAATGATAATTATAAATCCAATTATTAGAGAAAGGCTGGAAATATAAATAATATCGAGAACCTTCTCCAAAAAAAAGACGGAATAGCCATACAATACTGTTATCCAGTTTGTATTTATCAATAATCTATTAGTCTTTTGCTCGTTATTTCCGAACATTTCGTTCATGAGATCCTCCGAACTTTTTTGAAATAGTTTCATTTTACCTTCTTTAAATATACACTAACGGCTAAAAAATGGCAACGTATTCTGATATGCCAGTTTGCCTATGAAAGCGCTGCTTTATTAGCAGGCAAAAATATTATAACCTCCGTACCTTCTCCCTTTTTAGTTTTCAGTTCTATAGTACCGCTATGGTTTTCAATAATCCTGTAAGCCGTTGCAAGTCCCAGTCCGGTTTTAGTTCTGTTTCCTTTTGTTGTAAATCCCAAATCAAACAGCTTATCTATTTTCTCTTTTTCTATCCCTTTACCATTATCTTTTATACTTATATACAGACCGTTATTTGCAGCTTCAGTTTTTATCTTTATTATTCCTCTTTGATCTATTGCTTCTATAGCATTTTGCATAATATTCATTAAAACCTGACTCAGCTGACCTGGGTAACATTCTATTTCGGGTATATTACCATACTCTTTTATTATCTCTGCCCTATCTCGGAGCTTATTATTTAATAGAACCAATGTGTTTTCTATTAATATGTGTATATTGATCTGCTGGTTCTTATCTGCATCCAGCCTGGCAAAATTCCTTAGACTTCTTACAATCTGTTCTATTCTTGTACAGGATTGAGCGCTGATGTTTATTATCCCTTCAAGCTTGGCTGCCATATCTTTAACGCCGGGAATATCGCTTCTTTCTAATTCCTTCTTTAGGTTATCGACCAGACGCACAGATATATCAATATTACTTTTTATTGCTCCTACGGGGGTATTTATTTCATGCGCAACGCCTGCCGACAACTGGCCTATAGATGCCATCTTTTCATGCTTGACTATCTGGCTTTGTGTATGTTGAAGCTGGTTATAAGCTTTTTCCAGCTTATTATTTGATAATGTCAGGTGCTGATTGACAATCAAAAGCTGCTCTTGCTTATCACTCATCCCAGCGTTTGCCTCTTGAAGTCTGGCATGAATATCCTGTAACTCTTTTTCCTGACATTGTAGTGTGTTTATATATCTTGTAGACTGGGTTAAATGCCCCATGAGAATAAAGATACAAGCAACAAATGATGCTGCTACTGCTGTAAAAAACGCAATAAAATTCACTTCAAGGTTTAGGTCTATTAGCTTCTGAGATAACAGGACTGTGATAGAAATAAGATTCAGAATTATAGAATAAATCATTATTCTATTAGTATAATAGAGCCCCGCAGCAATTAGAGGATAAAAATATAATCCAATCATAAAAGCCTCTTTAGACATGGCTATCATTGTAAAATTTACAGCAACAATTAGAAAAATTAAGTAATATTTTAACTTAGGACTATATTTGCCTTGTCTAAAAGCAACATAGTACCAAACCTCTGCCACTATGCAAAATATCAAGAATAATGTTAGGCTTGAATTTAAATAAAGATATGGAATATCGTTTATATTGTAAAATCTCTTTAAATAAAACAGTCCATACCCAAATACAGCCGAAAACCAGTTTATATATATGATTAGCCTGTTTGCTTGTTGTTCATTCTTAATAATAATTTCCTTCATTACTTTTCTCCTGTTGAATATGATACTTTTATAAATGTCTCTAAGAGCTTATCCGTGAATAAGGGTGCTGCTAAGTGGCTATATGATTTTTCAAAATACAAGGCGAAGGAAAGCGCAATAATCGCTTTATTGCAACTGACGGCAACGAAGTATTTTGGGAAATCAGCAGTCAATGAGTAGTACAATTATTTGCGGATAAGCTCTAAGTTATTTGCTCCAAGTAATCTTGCTTTACCGGCAGTTCAATTATAAACTCGGTACCTTCTCCCTCTTTACTTTTAATTTCAATTTTGCCGCCATGCTTTTCAATTATATTATAAACTATAGCCAAACCTAGTCCGGTACCTTTTTCTACTTCTTTTGTGGTAAACCCGAATTCAAATATCCTATCTAAATACTCTGCAGGTATTCCGGTACCATTATCTCTTATAGAAATGAATACTTTATCATCTTCCATGTATGTTTTAATCCAGATAGTTCCCTTATCATCAATAGCATCTGCAGCATTAACAATGAGATTCAAGAATACCTGATTTAGTTGATTGGCACTGCAACTTACCAGAGGAATATTTCCATATTCCTTAATTATTTCTGCATTTCCTTTTAATCTGTTTTTTAATAAAACCAGGGTATTGTCTATGCCTTCATGTATATCCGCATTCTGGTATTCAGCTTGATCCAATCTGGTAAAATTTCTTAAACTTTTGACAATTTCAACAATCCTCCGACATGCCATGAAGCTAACCTGATTAACAGTTTCCAGCTTTGACAATATTTCTTTTGCCTTACTCTTTTCATCTCCCGGTATAGCAGCTTTTAAACTGCAAATCAACTTGTCAAAACTATCTACATTACAATTTATTACGCCGACCGGATTATTTATTTCATGTGCTACTCCTGCAGCAAGCTTGCCAAGCGATGCCATCTTCTCATGGTATATTAATTGAGTTTGTGATTTTCTTAACTCTTTGTATGCTTCTTCCAGGTCTTCATTTGATCTGGCTAAAGTATCATTAAGTTCTATCAAACTTTGCTGGTGTTCATTCAGTTGATTATTAGCATCTATCAGTTTGTCATTGCTAATCTTTAGGTTGTCCTTCTGTATTTTTATAGCAGTTGTTACTTTCCTTGAAGTATTGGAGTATCTAACCAATACAATTATGCCAACTGCTGCGGAAAAGGCTATTTCAATACAAAACTCAATAATACTTATTTTATAGTTGCTACCAATATAGCCTCCTAATAGAAGGGTACTTATTGATAATAGTTCAAGCACAATAATATATGTGGTTAGCTTATTGTTATAATACAAGGCTGAAGCTACAAGAGGGTAATAAAAAAGAGCAAGCATATATGGGTCTTTGGATACATATGCCACAGAAATAAATATTATTATTACTGATGATAATACGAAGTACTTTAACCCCTTTTTAATAAACCCAAAAAACCACATCTCAGAGACCGCTAATAAGAAAAGAGCAGCAACTGCACTTACAAAAAATGACCCGTAAGGGCTAGCGCTAAGACCATATCCCTTGTTTATTAAGAGATATAAATAAACTGATAGGGAAATAATCCAGTTCAGGTTAATCAGCATCCTGTTAGTGCTGTTTTCATTATCAGCAAGAATATTGTTCATTATGTTCTCCTTCAGAAATAAGTACATAATAGTGCAAATAAACCTATATTTATATTATACATGCGCATATCAGATAAGACAATTAGGTGTTTGCTCAGTACTCTAATCTTTTCTTCTATTGGCAAAAAATTAATTCCGGAAAGCAAAAAGAAATGTTGACACAATTCGCATTCTATTGTAACATATATAAGCGGGTTAGCGTGGGAAACATGAAATACTAACACGGGCCATTAGCTCAGTCGGCAGAGCACTTGACTTTTAATCAAGGTGTCCCGCGTTCGAATCGCGGATGGCTCACCAAATACGGCCCATTGGTCAAGCGGTTAAGACACCGCCCTTTCACGGCG